>NZ_JCACVY010000073.1:0-19368 GCF_058833935.1 Roseomonas sp. TS2
GAACCTGGCGCTGCTGCGCGGGATGGGCGCGGCGCTGAGCCTGGACCCGATGACGGGCGCACCCTTCTCGCCCGGATCGCCGAGCTGGAGCGACGCCTGGCCGATCTCGAGGGCGGGCCGGCTGGAGATGCGCCGGATCGCCGAGGCCCTCGTCGCCGGCGGCCACCCGCCTGAGCGCTTCCGCGCCGCCGTGCTGCGGCAGCTGGCGCGGCAGGACCGTGCGCTGATCGCCGGCCTCGCCGCCTATCGCCGCCACCCCGCGCAACGCAAGATGCCCTCCCTCCCCGTGCTGTGGCAGGAGGGGGAGACCCGCCTGCTCGACTATGGCGGCGCGGGCCCGCCGCTGCTGGTGGTGCCCTCCCTGGTCAACCGCGCCTATGTGATGGACCTGGCGCCCGGCCACTCCATGCTGCGCGCCCTGGCGGCCGGCGGCTCCCGCGTGCTGCTGCTGGACTGGGGCTGGCCCGACGAGGCGGCGCGCGGCTTCACCCTCACCGACTACATCGCCGGCCGGCTGGAGCGCGCCCTGGCCGCGCCGGCGCTGCGCCCGCTCGGCCCCCTGGCGCTGGCGGGGTACTGCATGGGCGGGCTGCTGGCGCTGGCCGCGGCGCTGCGCCGGCCGGAGCGGCTGCGCGGCCTCGCCCTGCTCGCCACGCCCTGGGACTTCCACGCCGGCGACGGGCAGGCACGCGAGCGGGCGCTGACGCTCGCCGCCCTGCTGCCCGGCATCGAGCCGGTGCTGCAGGCCACCGGCACCCTGCCGGTGGACCTGATCCAGACGCTGTTCGCCGGGCTCGACCCCTGGAATATCGCCGCCAAGTTCCGCGCCTTCGCTTCCATGGACCCGGCCGGCGAGCGGGCCCACCGCTTCGTCGTGCTGGAGGACTGGCTGAATGACGGCGTCCCCCTCGCCGCCCCCGTGGCGCGCGAGGCGCTGGGCGGCTGGTATGGCCGCAACGAGCCGGCGGGGCTGCGCTGGCGCGTGGCCGGCGCGGTGGTGGACCCGGCCGAGCTCGCAGTGCCGAGCTTCGTCGCCGTGCCGGGGGCGGACCGCATCGTGCCGCCCGCCTCGGCCCTGGCGCTGGCGGCGCGGCTGCCGGGCGCCAGGGTGCTGCCGGTGCCGGCCGGGCATATCGGCATGGCCGCCGGCGGCCGCGCTGAGGCGGTGCTCTGGCAGCCGCTGCGGGAATGGCTGGCGGGCTTGTAAGCCGGGCATGACGCGGCGCACAGTAAGCCGGAACGGCGGTGCGGGACGGGCGCGCCCGACGCCCGCCCCGACAGCGCGATGGCCTTCGCCGGAACGCGGCGCCGCAAAGGGCCGGCCGGCCAACACAAGGGGAGTTACCCAGCCATGACCGATATCGTGATCGCCGCCGCCGCGCGGACACCGGTCGGCGCCTTCAACGGCGCCTTCGCAGCCCTGCCGGCGCACGCGCTCGGCACCATCGCCATCCAGGCGGCGCTGGAGCGCGCGGGCATCGAGGCCGGCGCGGTGGACGAGGTCATCATGGGCCAGATCCTGACCGCCGGCGCCGGGCAGAACCCGGCCCGCCAGGCCGCCATCAACGCCGGCATCCCGGCCGGCGCCACCGCCTTCGGCATCAACCAGCTCTGCGGCTCGGGCCTGCGCGCCGTGGCGCTGGCCGCCCAGCAGGTGGCCTCGGGCGATGCCGCCATCGTCGTCGCCGGCGGCCAGGAGAGCATGACCCAGGCCCCGCACTGCGCCAACCTGCGCGCCGGCGTGAAGATGGGCGACTTCCAGATGATCGACACGATGATCCGGGACGGGCTGTGGGACGCCTTCAACGGCTACCACATGGGCAACACCGCCGAGAACGTGGCCCAGAAGTACCAGATCAGCCGCGACGAGCAGGACGAGTTCGCCTTCAACAGCCAGCGCAAGGCGGGCGAGGCGATGAAGGGCGGCGCCTTCCGGGCCGAGATCGCCCCCGTCACGGTGAAGGGCCGCAAGGGCGACACCGTGGTGGAGAACGACGAGTACCCGAAGCCCGAGACCAGCCGCGAGATCCTGGCCAAGCTGCGCCCGGCCTTCGCCAAGGATGGCTCCGTCACCGCCGGCAATGCGTCGGGCATCAATGACGGCGCGGCGGCGCTGGTGGTGATGTCGGCGGCCGAGGCGGCGAAGCGTGGCCTGAAGCCGCTGGCGCGCATCGCCTCCTGGGCGACGGCGGGCGTCGACCCGGCCATCATGGGCACCGGCCCCATCCCGGCCAGCCGCAAGGCGCTGCAGAAGGCCGGCTGGAACGTCCAGGACCTCGACCTGATCGAGGCCAACGAGGCCTTCGCCGCCCAGGCCTGCGCGGTGAACAAGGACCTCGGCTGGGACACGTCGAAGGTGAACGTGCATGGCGGCGCCATCGCGCTGGGCCACCCGATCGGCGCCTCCGGCGCGCGCGTGCTGACCACCCTGCTCTACGGGATGCAGGCGCGCGGCGCGAAGAAGGGGCTGGCCACGCTGTGCATCGGCGGCGGCATGGGCGTCGCCATGTGCATCGAAGCCGCCTGAACGCGGCGGCACGGCCGGGGGAGGCTCTCCCCCGGCCACCCGGCTAGGCGGCGCGGCGCCAGAGGCCGCGCACCACCTCGGCCGGGCCCTGGTGGCGCGGCCCCTCATCCAGCCGCACCGTGCCCTCCAGGCATTCCTGCACCGCCAGCCCGGCGAACAGCGCCTCGGCCTCCTCCCGTGTCCAGAGCAGGTCCGGGTCCTTCGGCCCGCCGCTGCGGCGGCCCTGCTGGGCGGGGGTGAAGCCCTCCAGCAGCAGCAGCCCGCCCGGCGCCAGGGCGCGGCAGGCGCGTGCCGCCACGGCGCGGCGATCCGGCCCCGGCAGATGCACGAACACCCAGGCGATCAGGTCGTATTCCGCCTCGGGCCAGTGCCAGGCGGTGAGGTCGGCCACCGCCGTCTCCAGCGCCACGCCGGCGGCGGCGGCCAGGGCGGCGGCGCGCGCCATGCCGGTGGCGGACCAGTCCACCGCCGTCACGCGCAGGCCCTGGCGGGCGAGCCAGACGCCGTTGCGCCCCTCGCCGTCGCCCAGTGCCAGGGCGCGCATCCCCGGCCGCAGGCGCGGCGCCAGCGTCTCCAGGTAGCGGTTGGGCGCCTGGCCGAACAGCCATTCCCCGGCGCGGTAACGGGCATCCCAGGCCTCGGCCTCGCTCATGGCGCGGCACCCGGTCCTGTGCCGCCGGGGCTCCAGCCGGGCGGGGCCAGGGTGAAGCCAGCGAAGTCGAAGGCCGGGCTGACCGTGCAGCCGGCCAGCGTCCAGCCACCGAGGCTCTCCGCCGCCTGCCAGTGGCCTGCCGGCACGATGGCGAAGGGCGCCTCCCCGGCGCCGAGGCCGGGGCCGAGGCGGCGCTCCGCCTCCGCCACGCCATCGGCCGAGAGCCGCAGGCGCAGCGGCGCGCCGGCATACCAGTGCCAGGCCTCGGCGGCGTCCACCCGGTGCCAGTGGCTGGCCTCGCCCGCCGCCAGCAGGAAGTAGATGGCGGTGCCGGCGCCGCGCCCGCCCGCCGCCGGCACGTCCCGCCAGATCTCGCGGTAGTGCCCGCCCTCGGGGTGGGGCGCGAGGCCGAGCGCCGCGATCACCGCCGCCGCCGGCAGGGAGGGGTCGCGCAGGTCCATCGGGCGGTGGCCTTTTCAGCCCTGGGGCGGCGCGGTGCGGGCGATGGCCGGGCTGGCGGCGACCTCCTCGAACCAGGCAGCGAGCTTCGGGTGCGCCGCGCGCCACGGCTCATGCGCGAAGCGGAAGTCGAGATAGCCCAGCGCGCAGGCCACGGAGACGGCGCCGATATCGGCCAGCCCCTGCGGCGGCGCCTGCTCCAGCACCGCCAGGGAGCGCTCCACCGCGGCCTTCTGCCGGGCGGAGAAGGCCTGCCGCCCCTCATCCTGCGGCTGCGTGCCCTCGTTGCCGCGGCGCGCCACGGCGGCGTCCATGATGCCATCGGCCAGGGCCTGCATCACCAGCGCCGCGATGCGCTTCGGGCCCGGCGCGGGGAAGAGCGGCGCGGCGTCGCCCAGCCCGTCGAGATACTCGCAGATCACCGGGCTGTCGTAGATCGCCTGGCCCTCGTCGGTGAGCAGGGCGGGGATCTTGCTCAGCGGGTTGGCGGCGAGCAGCACGTCGGGGCTGACATGCGGGTTGGCGGCGACCGGCTCGATCCGCCCCTCCAGCCCGCGCAGGATGGCGCAGGCCATCACCTTGCGGACGAAGGGCGAGGCGGGGGAGTGGAAGAGCTTCATGCGGGCGCGTCCTGTGTTCTGGCGTCGGCGGGGTTCTGTGTCGGCGGGGTTCTGGCGTCGGCGGGGTTCTGGCGTCGGCGGGGTTCTGGCGTCGGCGGGCAGGATGCCCGCCTTCGGCGCCGCCGTCAGCCCCCCGCGCCGCCGCGCCTCAGCCGCGGAAATTGTCCTTGCCGGTGCGGATGCGGGCCAGCGCCTCCACGCTGCCGGCGCGCAGGAAGGGGTTGGTCTCCAGCTCCTGGCCCAGCGTCACCGGCAGGGTGGGCTGGCCGGCGGCGCGGGCGGCCTCCACCTCGGCGGCGCGGGCGCGCAGCGCGGCGTTGTCCGGCTCCACGGTCAGGGCGTAGCGGGCGTTGCTGGCGGTGTATTCGTGGCCGCAGCAGATCAGCGTCTCCGGCGGCAGCGGCTTCAGCAGCGAGAGGGCGCGGAACATGTCGGCGGCCGTGCCTTCCAGCAGCCGGCCGCAGCCGAGCGAGAACAGCGTGTCGCCGCAGAGCAGCACGGCGCCCTCGGGGAAGTGGAAGGCGATGTGGCCGAGGGTGTGGCCGGGGCTGTCGATCACCGTGCCGGCGGTGGCGCCCACCAGCACCGTGTCACCCGGCTGCACCGCCTGGTCGAGCTTCGGCAGGCGGTGCGCGTCGGCCGCGGCGCCGATCACCTTGCTGCCGTAGCGGGCGCGGATCTCCGCCACCCCGTCGATGTGGTCGGCATGGTGATGGGTGAGCAGGATGATGTCGCAGCGCCCGCCCGCCGCCTCCAGCGCCTCGATCACCGGCGCGGCCTCGCCCGGGTCGCAGATCGCGATGGTGCCGGTGGCGCCGTCGCGCAGCATCCAGGCATAGTTGTCGGACAGGCAGGGCACGGCCTGGACGGTCACGGACATCGCGGATCTCCTCGTTTGCGGCGCCCCGGCGGATGCTTCAGGGACGTGTCACACCTCGAACGAGGCCCTATATCAGCCCTATGAGCGACGAGGTCCACGCCGGCATCCCCGCCGAGTTCCATGGGTACCGGGAATTCTACGCCTCGGCCACGGGGCGGGTTGCCGCGCGCCTGGTGCGGGACCGCCTGCAGCGCATCTGGCCTGCCCTGCCGGGGCGGCAGCTCCTGGGCCTCGGCCATGCCGCGCCCTATCTGCGCCTGTGGCGCGACGAGGCGGCGCGGGTGCTCTGCGCCAGCCTGCCCGAGACGGACGCGGCGCCCTGGCCGCCCGGCGCCCCCGGCCTCGCCGCGCGGGTGGAGGAAGGCGCGCTCCCCTTCCCCGACCTCAGCTTCGACAACGTGCTGCTGGTGCACGGGCTGGAGGGCTCGGAGAATGCCCGCCGCATGCTGCGCGAGGTGTGGCGCGTGCTGAAGGACGAGGGGCGGGTGCTGATCGTGGCGCCCAACCGGCGCGGCGTCTGGGCGCATCTGGACAGCACGCCCTTCGGCCAGGGGCGGCCCTACTCGCCCGGCCAGCTCACCCGCCTGCTGGAGCGCAACCTCTACACCGTGACGCGTCGGGACAAGGCGCTGTTCATCCCGCCCTTCCAGACGCGGCTGCTGCTGCGCGGCGCGCGGGTGTGGGAAGGCGCGGGGCGGGCCCTGGCGCCGCGCTTCGCGGGGGTGGTGATCGTCGAGGCGCGCAAGGAGCTCTACGGCGTCATGCCCAAGGGGACCGCCGCCACGGCGGCGGCGCGCGCGCCGGGGCGGCGCGTGCTGGTGCCCGCCGGCGCCTGAGCGGGCGGGCCGGGCGCGGCGCGCTACCGCGGCGCGGCGTCCTCCAGCATGGCGCGCACCTTGGCCGCCAGCGCGCCGAGGGCGAAGGGCTTGCCGATCACGTCCATGCCCGCCTCCATGCCACCCTCCTCCATCCAGGCGCTGTCGGCGTAGCCGGTCATGAACAGCACCGGCATCTCCGGCCGCGTGGCGCGCGCCCGGGCCGAGAGCTGGCGCCCGTTCAACCCCGGCAGGCCGACATCGGTCACCATCAGGTCGATCCGCTCGTCGCTGGTCAGCAGGGTCAGCGCCGCCGGGCCATCGGCCGCCTCGCGCGTCACATAGCCCAGCTCGCCCAGCGCATCGGTCACCAGCAGGCGCACCGCCGGCTCGTCCTCCACCACCAGCACCACCTCGCCGCCGCCCTGGGGCGGCTCCAGCACCGCCACGCCCTGCGCCTCGTCCGCCACGCTCTCCTCCGCCACGGGCAAATAGAGCTCCACCCGGCAACCATGGCCTGGGCGGCTGTGCAGCCGCACATAGCCGCCGGACTGGCGGATGAAGCCGTAGATCATCGCCAGCCCCAGACCGGTGCCCTGCCCGGGCGGCTTGGTGGTGAAGAACGGCTCGAAGACACGCGCCAGCACCTCCGGCGGCATGCCGATTCCGGTGTCGCTGACGGCGATGCGCACATAGGTGCCAGGGCGCGCCTCGGCATGGCGCTGCGCCTCCTGCGTGGTCAGCCGGGCAGGGGCTGTCTCGATGGTCAGGGCGCCGCCCTGCGGCATGGCGTCGCGCGCGTTGATCACCAGGTTGAGCAGCGCGCTCTCCAGCTGGTTGGCATCGGCGCGGGCCAGCGGCAGGTCGGGCACGGGCAGCACGCGCAGCACCACCTGCTCGCCCAGCGTGCGGGTGAGCAGCTCCTGCAGCGAGTCGATCAGCGCGTTCACGTCGAGCGGGCGGCTGTCCGGCGCGTGCTGGCGGGAGAAGGCCAGCAGCCGGTTGGTCAGCGCCGCGGCGCGCCGGGCGGAGCCGGAGGCGCCTTCCAGGTAGCGGCGCAGCGCGACCGTGTCGCCCTGGTCCAGCCGCCGCCGCATGATGTCGATCGAGCCGATGATGCCGGTCAGCATGTTGTTGAAGTCGTGCGCGATGCCGCCGGTGAGCTGGCCCACCGCCTGCATCTTCTGCGCCTGGCGCAGCGCCGCCTCGGCGCGCTGGCGCTCCAGCATCTCGGCGCGCAGGTCCTCGGTGCGGCGCTCCACCCGGCGCTCCAGCGCCGCCTCGGTGGCCTTGCGGGCGCTGATGTCCTGCACCACCGCCACCACCATCTCCGGCGCGCCGGCGGCGTCATGCGCCACCGAGAGGCTGCTGTTGGTCCACACCACGCCGCCATCGGGCCGCACGTAGCGGCGCTCGATGATCAGCGAATCCGAGCGGCTGACCCGCTCCAGCGCGGCCACGACGTCGCGCCGGTCGTCGGGATGGGCCAGCTCCTGCTTGCGGAACTGCCGCAGCTCCGGCCAGGGTCGCCCGACGATGGCGCAGTATCGCTCATTGGCGGCGATGTAGCGGCCGTTCAGCTCGGCGAAGGCGATGCCGACGACGTCCTGGTTGAAGATGGTGGAAAGGCGCTCCTCCAGGCCCCGCACCGTCTCGCGCGTGTGCTGGCGTTCCCGCACCACGGCGGTGACATCCTCGGCCTGGACGACGATGTGCAGCAGCAACCCGGCCGGGTCGCGCACGGGCACGCAGGCGATGTTCCACCAGCGCTCCTCGAGGCTCCCCGCCGGCCCCCACAGCGCGTAGCGCAGGTGGCGCAGGCGCTCGGGCTCGCCGGTCTTCAGCACGCGGGCGAGCGCGGCGCGCAGCGCGGTGATGCCGGGCGCCTGCGGATCGCTGTCGGTGAAGACGACGAAGAAGGGCTGCCCCAGTATCGCCTCGCGCTGTACCATGGCGACGCGGAGATGCTCCTCGCTCGCGGCAAGGATGCGAAGGGAGGGCTCCGCGGACAGCAGCAGGAAGCTTCCCGGCAATGCCTCGTAGACCCGGCGGTAGTCGACCTGCGAAGCGGGCGACATGCCTCAGTCCTCTCCTGACGCGCGGATCAGCAAGACGGCACGGGGCGACGCATCACCCGGCAACTGCGTGGAGGCGGCCGCGTTCCGCCCGCGAACCGACAAGGAGTTCTCGCATGGGTTTCCTGGCCCGCACCCTGATCACCGCTTTCGCTTTCTGGTGTGCCGACATGCTCATCGAGGGCATCAGCTTCACAGGGCCGTTCAATCTGGTGCTGGCGGCCATCGTGTTCGGCATCGTCAACGCGCTGATCCGCCCGGTGTTGCTGCTGCTGTCGCTGCCGCTCACGATCATCACCCTCGGCCTGTTCACACTCGTGGTCAATGCGGCGATGGTCGGACTGACCGCGCTGCTGATGCCGGGCATGCGCGTCGACGGGTTCTGGGCCGCCTTCTTCAGCGCCATCATCGTCGCGGTTGTGTCGTGGATCGTCAATCGCGTGATGAGCGACGGGGAGAGCGCCGCGGCACGCTGAGCGCGTGCCGGGCCGGCCGGCGGAAATCCCTGCCGCCATAAGGCTGGCGGGCGGGCCGGGCCCGCCCGCCCGGCTCAATACATGTGCTGCCCGCCATTGATGGACAGCGTCGAGCCCGTGATAAAATCCGCGTCATCGGCCGTCAGGAAGCAGACGCCACGGGCGATATCCTCCGCATGGCCGAGCCGGCCCACGGGAATCCGCGCGATGATCTTCTGCAGCACATCCTCCGGCACGGCGCGCACCATCTCGGTGTCCACATAGCCGGGCGCGATGGCGTTGACGGTGATGCCGACGCGGGCGCCTTCCTGCGCCAGCGCCTTGGTGAAGCCGTGGATGCCGGACTTGGCGGCGGCATAGTTCACCTGGCCGTACTGGCCCGCCTGGCCGTTGATCGAGCCGATGTTGACGATGCGGCCGAACTTGCGCGCCGTCATTCCCTCCCACACCAGCTTGGCGAGGTTGAAGCAGGAGCCGAGGTTGGTGTCGATCACATCGTCCCACATCTTGCGGTCCATGCGCTTCATGGTCCCGTCGCGGGTGATGCCGGCGTTGTTCACCAGGATCTCGATGGCGCCGTGCTCGGCCTCGATCCTGGCCACCGCCGCCTGGCACGCCTCGAAGTCGGAGACGTCGAACTTGACGGTAGGGATGCCGGTCCGCTCGGTGAAGGCTGCCGCGGCGGCGTCGTTGCCGGCATAGGAGGCGACTACCTTGCGGCCGGCCTTCTGCAACTGCTCGCTGATCGCAGCACCGATGCCGCGCTGACCACCGGTGACGAGGGCCACTCGTGCCATAGGCGAAGTCCTCCTTGCTCTCTTTGGGGGCGCCGCGCGGGGAACCGCGCGGCGTCACGAACGCATGGCATCACAGCGGAACGCCGGACGCCATGTCATTGTTCGAAATCAAGCGGGATGAAGAAGAGGGGACGGCTTCAGCGCAGCGGCAGGGCGTACATCAGCCCGCCACGCGTCCAGAGGTCGTTCAGGCCGCGCTCCAGCCCGATGGGCGAGCCCTTGCCCAGGGTGCGGTCGAACACCTCGCCATAGTTCCCGACCTGCCGGATCACCTGGTACGCCCAGTCCTCGGGCAGGGCGAGCGCCTTGCCGAAGCCCGGCGTCACGCCGAGCAGGCGCATCACGTTCGGGTCCTGCGCGCCGCGCATCTGCTCCACATTGGCGCGGCCGACGCCGAGCTCCTCCGCCTCGACCATCGCCGCCAGCGTCCAGGCGACGATGTCGCGCCATTCCTCGTCGCCATGCCGCACCATCGGGCCGAGCGGCTCCTTGCTGATGCGCTCGGGCAGGATGACATGCGCCGCCGGGTCGCGCAGCGCCGAGACGCGCAGCGCGGCGAGCTGCGAGGCATCGGTGGTCATCGCGTCGCAGCGGCCGGCCTGGTAGGCGGCCGTCATCTCGTCCATCGAGCCGAGCACCACCGGCTGGATGCGCAGCTTCTCGCGCCGGGCGAAATCGCCGAGGTTCAGCTCGCTGGTCGAGCCGGGCAGCACGCAGACCGTGGCGCCGTCGAGCTGCTTCGCGCCGGTGATGCCGCTGGCCTTCGTCACCACGAAGCCCTGCCCGTCGTAGAAGTTCACCCCCGCCATGTTGAAGCCGAGGGCGGTGTCGCGCATCAGCGTCTGGGTGACGTTGCGGGCCAGCACGTCGATCTCGCCCGATTGCAGGGCGACGAAGCGGGTCTGGTAGGTGGTCGGCACGAAGCGCACCTTCGCCGCGTCGCCCAGCGTGGCGGCGGCCACGGCGCGGCAGAAATCGGCGTCCAGCCCCTGGTAGTTGCCCTGGCTGTCGGGCGCGGAGAACCCCGCCACCCCGCTGTTGACGCCGCAGACGAGCTGGCCCCGTGCCTTCACCCCCTCCAGCGTCGGCCCGGCCAGGGCGGGCGTCGCCGCAAGGAACGGCAACAGGGACAGCATGCGGATCAGGGGACGCAGCATCGAGTCGCTCCGAAGGATTCGCATGAGCCTATGGGGAGCGCCCAGGCCAAGCCAAGGCCTGACGACAGGGACGTTTGGTTGTTGATATCGGCACCGTCATGGTTTAATCACGAGATTGTGAACACGCCTTCTCCTGCTTTTCCTCTCACCCCAGGGTCGCGTTCCATGGCCTCTCCCGCCACCGCCGACACCTCTTCCCTCCAGCAGAAGCTGCGCATCGACCAGGAGGCGCTCCTGCTGATGCTCTCCTACATCGAGGCCGAGTGCGCGCGGCTCGGCGCGCGCGAGGCGGCGCACCACGCGGCGCTGGCGGCCGCCCTGCTGCCGCAGGCAGGGTCCTGGAATGCGTCCATGCCGGCCCTGCCGCAGTAGCGCGGGGCAGCGGGAGGCGGTGCCGCGAGGATGGCGGTTTCCGCTGGCCCCTGCAGGCCGCAGGATGTTAAGCGGCGGCCCCATCGCAATCTCGGGTATTTTATCGCCATGGACACTCCGATCGCCGCGGTCCTCTGGACCCACCAGGCGCAACGCGACCTGGCCGCCGTGCTCCGGCTGCTGAGCCACGCCGAGCGCTGCTGCCTGGATGCCGGCTCCGAGGACGCGGCCAGCCTGGTGGCTGAGGCGATGTCCGTGCTGGCGCGCGACGGCGCCGCGCGCAAGATGGCGGCCTGAGCGGCCTCTCGCCCCCCGCGCGCCGCGGGGGGCCGGGCCGCCCTATTCGGCGGCCATCGGCGGTGCCCCACCACCCGCCACGCCCTGTGGCAGCGCCGCGGGCCGCGGGCCGCCTGCCATCCAGTCCAGCAGCTCCACCGTGTGGATGGCCGGCATCGCCTCGCCGCCGAGCTGCGTCAGGCAGCCGATATTGCCGCTGGCGATCACCGCCCCTCCGGTGCGCCGCAGATTCTCCAGCTTGCGCGCCTTGAGCTGCCCGGCGATCTCGGGCTGCATCAGGTTGTAGGTGCCGGCCGAGCCGCAGCAGAGATGCGGCTCGGCCGGCTCCTTCACCGTGAAGCCCGCCTTCAGCAGCAGCTGCTTCGGCACCGCGGTGATCCTCTGCCCGTGCTGCAGGCTGCAGGCGGCGTGGTAGGCCACCGTCAGGCCCGGCGCGGGCCGGCTCGGCGCGTAGCCGAACTGCTGCAGCACCTCCGAGACATCCTTCGCCCGCGCCGCCACGGCGGCGGCGCGCGCCGCCCAGGGCTCCGGCTCCTCGCGGAACATGAAGCCGTAATCCTTCACCGTGGTGCCGCAGCCCGAGGCGTTCACCACGATGGCGTCCAGCCCCTCGCCGTCGATCTCGCGCGTCCAGGCGGCGATGTTGGCGCGGGCGAGCGCCATGGCCGGGTCGTGCTGGCCCATGTGGTGGTTCAGCGCGCCGCAGCAGCCCTGCTCCGCCGTCACCACCACCTCGAGCCCCATGCGGGTCAGCAGCCGGATGGTGGCCTCGTTGATCGAAGGCGCCAGCACCGTCTGCGCGCAGCCGGTGAGCAGCGCCACGCGGCCGCGCCGCGCGCCCTCGGCACGGTGGATGCGCGGCGCCTGCGAGTCGCTCGCCGAGGGCAGGCTCGCGGGTGCCAGCGACAGCATGGCCCGTAGCCGGCGCGCCGTGCTGCCCTGGCCGGGGATCAGCCCGCCCAGCGGCCGGGCCAGCCGCGCCGCCGCCAGCGCCGCGCGGAAGCGGCGCGGGTAGGGCAGCGTGGCGCCCAGCACCCGGCGCAGCATCCGCTCCGGCCAGGGGCGGGTGTAGCTTTCCTCGATGTAGCGGCGGGCATGGTCCACCAGATGCATGTAGTGCACGCCGGAGGGACAGGTCGTCATGCAGGAGAGGCAGGAGAGGCAGCGGTCGACATGCCGCACCACCGCCTCGGTGGCCGGCTTGCCGCTTTCCAGCATGTCCTTGATCAGGTAGATGCGGCCACGCGGCGAATCCAGCTCGTCGCCCAGCAGCACGAAGGTCGGGCAGGTGGCGGTGCAGAAGCCGCAATGCACGCAGCTGCGCAGGATGGTGTTGGATTCGCGCGTGTCGGGGTCGGCGAGCTGCGCGGGCGAAAAGCTGGTTTGCATCGGTGGGTCCGTTCCTTGCCCGCCAGGGTGGGAAGGTTGGGGAAAGGATGCAAGCCGGATCGGGCGCGCTTCAAAAAAGCATCCGGTTCATAAATTTTGTAGCAACATACCAACCCTAAGTTGCATCCAGGAAAGCCCGGGACGGGCTTTGCTCCCTGGAGGACAACGTGATTATCCAGCCTACGCCACGCCCCGAAACCAATCCTGTTTCTGTCCCATCCTACCCCGTGCTGGGCGGCAGTTCCGAGGTGGCGCGCCAGGCTCGGCTGATGGAGATCTACCGGCCGGACACCCGCGTCGCGCAGGAGCCCGTCCGCCGCGCCCCCTCCTGGTTCGACCGCGCCTGAGACCCTCCGCCCGCTGGACAGGGTGAAGGCCGGCTGACAGGCTCGGACACTCCTGTCGAGGGAGTGTTGCCATGGTCAGGACTGCCGGCGCCGACGCCCTGCGCGGCCTGCTCCAGGTGGCCGGCCTGCCCGGGGCCCTGCTCGGCCAGGCCCGGCTGGAGGGCGAGGACCCGGTCCAGCCATCCTCCTTCCATGTCGGCGCCGCGGCACAGGCCAGCATCGCTGCCGCCGCCCTCGCCGCCGCCGAGATCCACCGGCGGCGGTGCGGCCCGGCCCAGGCGGTGCGCGTCTCCATGCGCCACGCCGCCGCCGAGTTCCGCAGCGAGCGCCATCTCCGCCTGGATGGCGCCCTGCCGCCGGACCCGTGGGATGCCATCGCCGGGCTGTACCGCTGCGGCGATGGCGGCGCGGTGCGGCTGCACACCAACTTCCCCCATCACCGGGCGGGCATGCTGCGCCTGCTGGGCGAGCCGCCCGCCACGCGCGAAGGGGTGGCCGCCGCCCTGCGCGGCTGGCGCGCCCTGGAGCTGGAGGAGGCGGCCGCCACGGCCGGGCTCTGCGCCGCCGCCCTGCGCGGCACCGCGGAATGGGCCGCGCACCCGCAGGCCGCCGCCCTGGCCGGGCAGCCGCCCCTGCTGCTGGAGCGAATCGGCGCGGCGCCGCCCACGAAGCTGCCACCGCTCGCCACGCGGCCGCTCACGGGCCTGCGCGTCGTGGAGATGACGCGCATCATCGCCGGGCCGGTGGCCGGGCGCTGCCTCGCCGCGCATGGGGCGGAGGTGCTGCACATCGGCGCCGCCCACCTGCCAACCATCCCGGCGCTGGACATGGACACCGGCCGCGGCAAGCGCCGCCTGCTGCTCGACCTGCGCCAGCCGGCGGAGAAGGCGGCGCTGGAGGAGCATGTGCGGGGCGCGGATGTGTTCCTGCAATCCTATCGCCCCGGCGCGCTGGCGGCACGCGGCGTCTCGCCGGAGGCGCTGGCGGCGCTGCGGCCAGGGCTGGTCTGCGCCAGCCTCTCCGCCTACGGCCATCTCGGCCCCTGGGCGGGACGGCGCGGCTTCGATTCGCTCGTGCAGACGGCCACCGGCTTCAACCAGGACGAGGCGGAGGCCGCCGGCACGCCGGATTCGCCCCGCCCCCTGCCCTGCCAGGCGCTGGACCACGCCTCGGGCTACCTGCTGGCGCTGGGCATCCAGGCCGCGCTGCTGCGCCGGGCGGAGGAGGGCGGCTCCTGGCATGTGCGCGTCTCCCTCGCCGCCACCGGGCAGTGGTTGCGCGGGCTGGGGCGGGTGGAAGGCGGGCTGGCGGCGCAGGACCCGGGACAGGAGGATGTCGCCGACCTGCTGGAGGAGCGGGACAGCCCGCTCGGGCGCGTCAGCGCCATCCGGCACGCGGCGGAGATGGAGCGCACGCCGGCACACTGGGGTTGAAGGAAGGCCAGGGGAAGGAATTCCCCTGGACCCCTTCTTTTTTCTGTCGGTTCAGGCGCGCAGGCGGCCGGGGTTGAGAATGCCCATCGGGTCCATCACCGCCTTCACACGGGCGCCGATGGCAGCCAGGGCGGCCGGTTCATCAGGCACCACCGGCACGGCCGCCCGCAGCGAATCCGGAGCGCGGAACAGCGTGAAGGTGCCACGCGCGGCCTGCGCCGCCGCCATCACCGCCCGGTGCGCCGCCTCCGTCGCGGGGCCGGCCACCCAGACCAGGCCGCCACCCCAATCCAGCAGCAGCCGGGCGCCGAAACTGTCCTCCAGGGCACGGGCCACGCCGGGGGCGGCGGTCGGCTTCACCGAGAGGCGCCACACCGCCTGCTCCGGCGCCGCCTCCAGCAGGGCGGCGTCGCGCACGGCGCGCCACAGCGCCAGCGAGTCCTCGCCCTCCACCAGCGACACCGTGCCATGCCCGTCCAGCAGGCCGCGCAGCGCCCCCGCCCGATGCGGCAGGAACTGAAGAAAATCCTCCAGCCGCAGCAGCGCCACGGGGCCATCCAGCCCGAGGCCCGGCGCGCCGCGCGGCAGCAGCGCCGCGCCGCTGACGCCGAAGGGGCTGCCCAGCCCCGCCGAGAGCGCCCGCACCCCCGCCGCCAGCTCCGCCACCCGCACCGCGAGCGTCAGGCTGCCTTCCGGGCGCGGCGCCAGCTTCAGCGTGATCTCGGTCAGCACGCCGAGCGTGCCGTGGCTGCCGGCCAGCAGCTTGCAGAGGTCGAGCCCGGTGACGTTCTTGTGCACCCGCCCGCCGGAGCGGATCACCTCGCCATCGCCCGTCACGGCGCGCACGCCCAGCACCTGGTCGCGCAGCGCGCCGCCAGGGCCGATCCGGCGCGGCCCCGAGAGATGGGCCGCCACCATGCCGCCCAGCGTCGCCGGCCGGTCGGCACCGAACAGGGCGGAGAAATCCGGCGGCTCGGCGGGCAGCATCTGGCCCTGCGCGGCCAGCGCCGCCTCGATCTCCGGCATCGGCGTGCCGGCGCGGGCGGAGAGCACCAGTTCGGCCGGCTTGTTCAGGGTGATGCCGGTGAGGCCGCGCGTGGAGAGGGTGCGGGCGGCCTGCACCGGGCGCAGGCTGGCGCGGCGCGTGCCATGGCCCTCGATGGCCAGCGGCAGCCGGGCGGCGGCGGCCTCGCGCACCGCCTCGGCGAGGCTCGCCTCGTCGGGCGGCAGCAGGAGATCGGTCATGGAAGGTCGGTCTCCGGGCTTCAGGCGGCGCGCGGGGTGGTGGCCGCCGCGGGCAGCCCGTCCAGCGGAAAGACCTTGGCCGGGTTCAGCAGCCAGGCGGGGTCGAAGGCGCTCTTGATGGCGCGCTGCCGGTCCAGCTCCGCGCGCGTGAACTGCACACCCATCAGGTCGCGCTTCTCGACGCCGACGCCATGCTCGCCCGTCAGGCAGCCGCCCACCTCGACGCAGAGCGTCAGGATGTCGGCGCCGAAGGCCTCGGCCTTGCGGAAGCTCTCCGGGTCGTTGGCGTCGAACATGATCAGCGGGTGCAGGTTGCCGTCGCCGGCGTGGAAGATGTTGGCCACCTGCAGCCCGTAGCTCTCGCTCATCTCGCCGATGCGGCGCAGCACATGCGGCAGCTCGCCGGTCGGGATGGTGCCGTCCATGCAGAGATAGTCCGGGCTGATCCGCCCCACCGCGCCGAAGGCGCCCTTGCGCCCCTTCCAGATGGCCAGGCTTTCCTCCGCCGTCTCCGCCACCCGCAGGCTGATCGGGTCGAAGCGGCCGCAGATTTCTTTCAGTTTTCCGAGCAGGATGTCCTGCTCTTCCAGGTTGCCTTCCACCTCGATGATCAGCAGGGATTCGGCATCGAGCGGGTAGCCGGCATTGGCGAAGGCCTCGCAGGCATGGATGGCGGGGCGGTCCATGAATTCCAGCGCGACGGGGATGATGCCGCTGCCGATGATGGCATCCACCACCTGCCCCGCCACCTCGTTGGAGCGGAAGGCGGCCAGCATGGCGCGCGCCCCTTCCGCCGCGCGCAGGATACGCACCGTGACCTCAGTGACGAGGCCGAGCTGCCCTTCCGAGCCGGTGATGAGGCCCAGCCAGTCATAGCCCGCCGCGTCGAGATGCCCGCCGCCGATCTCGATCACCTCCCCCTCGATGGTGACGAAGGTGACGCCCAGCAGGTTGTTGGCCGTCACGCCGTATTTCAGGCAGTGCGCGCCGCCCGAATTCATCATCACATTGCCGCCGATCATGCAGGCGAGCTGGCTGGAGGGGTCCGGCGCGTAGAAGAAGCCTTCCGCCGCCACCGCCTGGGTGATGCCGAGATTGGTGACGCCGGCCTCCACCACGGCGAGGCGGTTGTCGTAATCCACCTCCAGGATGCGGTTCATCCGCATCAGCCCGATGACCACCGCATCGGCCAGCGGCAGGGCGCCGCCGGAGAGGCTGGTGCCTGCCCCGCGCGGCACCACGCGGATGCCGTTCGCGTGGCAGTAGCGCAGCACCGCCGCCACCTGCGCCGTGCTGGTGGGCAGCACCACGGTCAGCGGCGGCTGGCGGTAGGCGGAAAGCCCGTCCGTCTCATAGGCCTTGAGGCGCGTCTCGTCGCCGATGACGCCATGGCCCAGGGCGGTGTCCGGCACCAGGGCGCGCAGGGCGGCGACGATCTCCGCCCGCCGCGCCAGCACGGCCGGGTTCGGGGGGGGCAGTTCGATCATCGGTCGGGTCCTCGCGCCAGTCTCGTTGCTGCGGAGGATGGGCCGCGGGCCGGCGCCGGGCAAGCAGCACGCGCACGCAAAAACGACGCCGTGGTGCGCACCACGGCGTCGTTTTCAGGCGGAAGAAGCCTGCTGCAACCGCCCGCGAGGGGCGGCGCCGGATATCAGCCCTGGCGGGCCTTCAGCCGGGGGTTCTTCTTGTTCAGCACGTACAGGCGGCCACGGCGGCGCACCAGCACACAGTTCTTGTCGCGCGTCTTGGCGCTCTTCAGGCTGTTACGGATTTTCATGGGGCACCCTCTTAGAGCGGGCGCGTTTAGGGGCCGGGGGCGCGAATGTCAATCACGGCGTGGCGCGCGCGGCGGCATCTCCGCATGCGCCGCAGGGCCGCGCCGGCCACCACGCAGCGCGCGCAGCAGGTCCAGCTTCCAGCCGCGCAGACCCACGGCGCCCATGGCCCGGTATTGCTGCCGCCGCACCGCGCCCTGCGCCAGCGCCCTGACGATCCGTCCGATCGTGCCTGCCACAACCTGTCTCCCTTGTCATGAAATGGACAAGGAAGGAACGGCCCGGGGCGGTGGAGGGTTGCCTTCAGCCGGCGCTTCCAGGCTGCGCTCCGACTCGACGGGAGCGGAGACGGGGGCGGCGATGGCGGCCGCCACCGCCGGCACCATGTTGCGGAACTCCGCCGCGCGGGGCGAGCGTGCGCGCCAGGCCAGGCCCAGCCCGCGCCCCTGCGGCGTCTCCAGCGGGCGCAGCGCCACGTTGGCGCCGGCCAGCACGCCGCCTTCCACCGCCAGCCGCGGCAGCAGCGTGACGCCGAGGCCGCCGGCCACCATCTGCACCAGCGTGTGCAGGCTGGTGGCGGCGAAGGTCTCGCCGGCACCCGGCAGGCTGCAGGCGGCCAGGGCGTGGTCGCGCAGGCAGTGGCCGTCCTCTAGCAGCAGCAGCCGCTCCGCCCCCAGCGCGGCCAGCGGCACGGCGGGCGCCGCCGCCAGCCGGTGCCCCTGCGGCAGGGCGACGATGAACGGGTCCTCCGCCACCCGCACCACCTCCGCCTCCGGCAGCAGGGCGGGCAGCGCCAGCAGCAGCAGATCCAGCCGCCCGGCCGCCAGGTCCTCGGCCAGCCGCTCGGTCAGGTCCTCGCGCAGCCAGAGCTGGAGGCGGGGAAAGGCCTGGCGCAGCGCCGGCATCAGCCGCGGCAGCAGGAAGGGGCCAATGGTCGGGATCACGCCCAGGCGCAGCGGGCCGGAGAGCGGGTCGCGCGCCGCCGCCGCCGTCTCGGCCACGGCCGCCAGCGCCGAGAGGGCGGCGCGGGCGCGGCGCACCAGTTCCAGCCCCAGCGGGGTGAAGACCGGGCGCTTGCCCGGGCCGCGCTCGAGGATGGCGGCGTCGAGCTGGCGTTCCAGCGCGATGATGCCGGCCGAGAGGGTGGACTGGGTCACCGCGCAGGCCGCGGCGGCCCGCCCGAAATGGCCGAGATCGGCCAGGGCGACGAGGTAGCGGAGTTGCTGCGGGCTGGGGAGGATGGTCATCGATCCAGACGATGATTGTATCGAAAACTATTCATTGGCATGTGTGCGTTGCAGCATACATAACAAGCCACGGCCGGGGCAGGCGCGATCCTGCCCCCGCATGAAAAGCTGTCATTGGGGGTAACCACGCATGCTGACTGTTGGCGACAAGTTTCCCGCCTTCAACCTGACCGCCGTGAAGGGTGGCCCGGAAGGTCTGGAAGGCCCCGGCAAGTCCTTCGTCGACATCTCCAACGAGTCGGACGCCGGCAAGTGGAAGATCGTCTTCTTCTGGCCGAAGGACTTCACCTTCATCTGCCCGACCGAGATCGCGGCCTTCGGCAAGCTGAACCAGGAGTTCGAGGACCGTGACGCCGTCGTCTACGGCGCCTCGACGGACAGCGAGTTCGTGCACCTGAACTGGCGCGTCTACAACAAGGACATCCACGACCTGCCCTTCCCGATGCTGGCCGATGTGAAGCGCGAGCTTTCCACCGCGCTCGGCATCCTGGACAAGCAGGCCGGCGTCGCGCTGCGCGCCACCTTCATCGTCGATCCCGAGGGCACCATCCAGTGGGCCTCGGTGAACGGCCTGAACGTCGGCCGCAACCCGCAGGAAGTGGTCCGCGTGCTCGACGCGCTGCAGACCGATGAGCTCTGCCCCTGCAACTGGAACAAGGGCGGCGACACGCTGAAGCCCGCCGAGCTGTTCCAGGCCGCCTGAGCCCGGAAGCGGGCCGGCGCCACGGCGCCGGCCAGCACCCGGCCCCGCCTCCCCCCGGCCACGCCGGGGGGCAAGGCTTCCGGGGCCCGGTGCGCCGAACCG
>NZ_JCACVY010000074.1:0-19347 GCF_058833935.1 Roseomonas sp. TS2
GAGATTTTGCTGCGCCGCGCGGGTGATGCGCGCCTCTCCGGTGCCGAAGACATTCACGGCGAAGGTGAAGCGGTAGCTGATGTCGATGCTGACCAGGGTGATGCTGCCATTGCGCTGGCAGCCTCGCCGCTCCTGCAGCAGTTGCTCCGGCTCCAGCCCCATGGGCAGACCCGGGCGGGCGACGACCTCCGAGAGATCGGCCAAGCAGCGCTTCTGCGCGTCCTCGCCCACATAGACCAGCGTTCTGCGCAGCACGGCATCGGCATAGGCGTGCACGGCCTGAACCGTGTAGACGTAGCGCGACATCTCGATACCGCCCATGAAAAGCAGCATGAAGGGCAAGGTGGCGAGGGCGAATTCGAGCGAGAGCGCGCCCCGCCGGCCGAGCCTAGCGAAGACGGAGTTCGACATGGCCGGTCAGGGTTTGCGCCGGCAGGACGGCGGCAGCCAGGGGTGTGCTGGCACTAAAGGGCCGGCTGACGCGGATCGAGAGATAGGTGGCAGGCGTACCCATGGCGCAGGCACCGCCATGGCAGGACACGGTCGCGCCATCGTCGCAGCGGCAGGCCATGGCTGGGTCCGGCACGCTGATATCGCTCCAGCCCGGAAGATTGGCGCGGATGGCGGCGGTGATGCCCACACTGTCGGCCGGGCGGCTGAAGGCATATTGCGCCCCGGCCCGAGCCGCCGCTTCCAGTTGCAGGCTCTGCTGGATGGCGTTCCCCACATCGAAGCTGCCCATCACCAGCAGGCAGAGGACAGGCGCGATCAGCGCAAACTCCGTGAGGGAAACCCCCCGACGGCAGGCCGCGAGGCGGGTGAGCATCGCCTTCATTCCACCATCCTCGGCACCATCACCTGCGGCACCTTGGTATTGCGGCCCGGGCAGCCGCTGACGTCGAAGGGGAAGTTGCTGAGCTGCCCCACCTCCAGGGTGCCGGCCACCACCGGAAGGCAGGTGCTGGGGTTCGGCGCGGACATGTTGCTGATGCGCGTGAAGGCATTCGGCACATAGATGCCGCCCAGCAGATCGATCGCGCTGAGATTGCTGAGGTTCAGCGTCGGGTTGCTGCTAGTGCCTGCGGGGCCCGCATTGGCGCGGGTGATGATCATGCCGTTCAGCGCGGGGTCATAGGTGTTGGTCGCGGGCGCGGTGAGGCGGGCCTTGGAGATGCTGCTGAACGTCACCTGCCCGGGCTGGCTGCCAAGCAGCACGATGCTGCAGTTGTCGCAGAGGAACTGGCTGAGATTGGCGGCGGTGAAGGACGCCGTCGTGCCCGCCCCGGTGCCAACCAGGATGAAGGTGCAGCCATTGCAACGCACTTCCGAAAGGCTGCGGAAGGTCAGCGAGGCATTGCGGAAGATGTAGGTCCCGGCGTCCAGCACGACCACGCCGTCATTCTCCACGAAATAGGCCTTGTTGCAGAAGGCCGTCTGGCTTTGCTCGTAGCGCGGAATACGCATGGTGGAATTGAAGCTGGTCGTGGAGCTGGTGGTGCAGGGCGGATCCGGCGGGGTCAGCTTGTCCAGCGGCGCATAGGGGTTGGAGATCGGCGGCATCTGCTCCTGGTAGCCATCGGTCAGCCTCACATTCGTGTTGGTGCAGCCGTCGCACAATCCCGCTGTCACGACGCCCTGGGCGCTGAAGCTGCCGGCTTGATCGATCTGCACCGCCTTGCTGCCTGTGGCATTGGCGCCGATGGCGCAGCCGCGCATCTCGAACTTGCTGAAGCTGGAGACCTTGGCGGTGCCGTTGAGGGCAAGCAGGCAGACCTGCATCTGGCTTTTCAGCATGGCCACGGCCCGCGCGCTGACATCGCTATCGCCCATCCCGAAGAGGGTGGCGGCGAGTGCCATCGGCTGCCGGCGGCGGATCGTCACCTCATAGGCCTGGCCGTTGTTCATGTAGGGGCCGCTGTCAGGCGGGTTGCGGGCCTGCACCGTGGTTTCGGCATCCGTGGTGAAGCCGTTGAGCGCCGCGACTTCGGTCGCGGCCGCCAGGGCGGCGGTGCTGGAGCGCGTTCCGGCGGCCGAGGCGGCGGCGATGGCGGCCGCGTCGGCCGCGCTCTGCACGCGCCGCTGGGTCAGATAGAGCAGCCCGCCATCCGTGATCAGCGCGACCGCACCGAGCAGCGCCGTGGCGCTGAGGGCGAACAGCACCACCGTGGCGCCCCGCCGGTCCCGCCGCAGGCGTGAAGCCGGACCGCCGAGCCGGGAGAGCAGGAGGGGGAGGCGAAGGGGCACAGCGCGGGACCACTCAAGGATGGAAGGAGGCCGGTTCGCTATTTGCTCAAGGTTGCGCTCGGGCTTGCGCCTCGCACAACGGGTTGTGATGTTCAGCACACACCCCTTAACATTCTCGCAGGATTTTTACCAAGCGTTGAAATACCTCTTGAGGTTGTGAAGAGGCAAATGTTACCTCCGAATTGCTACCGATGCGGGCAGTCATTGAGAGAGATCGCGCGATGGTCGCGCGGCATCCTGTTCCCGCTGCGGTGCGATAACGGAGCGAATCCCATGATGGGTAAGGCGATTTATCTGCTCACCACTCTCAAGGCAGATCGCAAGGGAGTCACCGCCCTGGAATATGGCGTGATTGCCGCGGTGCTCGTGGTGGGCGTTGCGGCCGCCATCGGCGGCTTTGGCGACAACATCACGACCTTTCTGAGCGGTGTTCAGACCAAGGTCGACTCTGCGGTTACCGCCGCAACCGCCCCGTAATAAATTCTCTTCCTTCGAGGCGGCGGTGTTCCCGCCGCCTCGTACCCATGACTTGGCCATTTTATCCAAAAGGTTGCAGGAGACATTTGGCGGTGCTTCTCTTCGCCTGTCTTCTCCCGCTCCTGGCCGTCGCTGCCTGGCGTGACATCGCCACGCGCACCATTCCCGACACGGTCAGCATCCTGGCGGCCCTGATCGGCCTCGCCGCCCGGCTGGCCCTGGGCCCCCAGGCGGCGCTCCTCTCGGTTCTCACGGCGGCCGCGCTCTTTGCCGTCCTGCTCTTCCTCTTCGCGCGGGGCGCGCTGGGCGGCGGAGACGTGAAGCTGATGTCGGCCCTCGCCCTCGGCATGGCCCCGGCCATGGTCTGGGACTTCCTGGTGGCCACCGCGCTCGCCGGCGGGGTTCTGGCCCTGGCCTACCTGGCGCTCTCCTGGCTGCTGCCGGCGCATCTGGCGCGGCCCGCCACGGCCGGCGGCATCCTGCCGCGCCTCTGCCATGTCGAGGCCTGGCGCATCCGCCGGCGGGGACCGTTGCCCTATGGGCTGGCCATCGCCCTGGGCGGCGCGGCGGTCCTCCTGCACAGGATATAGGGCACGGCGATGCGGCTCTTCCTCGTCCTGCTCCTGCTCCTGACAGCGGCCGGCCTCGGGCTGGTTGCCTGGCGAGCGGTGCAGCCGCCCGCGCCGATCGCGGCCGCCTCCGCCGCCGCCGCAGAGCCGCCGGCTCCCACCCGCCTGCGCGTGCTGGTCGCGGCCCGTCCCCTTCTGGCGGGATCGCTGCTGAAGGAAGGCGATTGGGAGGTGCGTGAGGTGCCGCCCGAGGCCGCATCCGGCGAGGCGCTGCGCGACACGCCGGAAGAGCGCGCCGAGCTGCAGGGCGCCATGCTGCGCCAGTACCGCGAGGCCGGCGCGCCGCTCTCCCGCGCCGATGTGCTGCGCCCGCGCGACCGCGGCTTCCTCGCCGCCGTGCTGCGCCCGGGCCGGCGCGCCATTTCCGTGGGCGTCGACGCCGTGACCGGCGCCGCCGGGCTGATCTGGCCCGGCGACCAGGTGGACCTGATCCTGACCCAGGAGCTCGACCCCTCCCAGGCCCCGCTCGACCGCCGCGTGGTGGCGGAGACGGTGCTGACGGATATCCGCGTCATCGCCGTGGACCAGAAGATGACGCAAGGTGCCAGCGCCGAATCCGCCACCCGCAGCGTGGCGAGCACCGTGACGCTGGAAGTCTCCACGCGGGAGGCCGAGCGGGTGGCGGTGGCCAGCCGTCTGGGCCGGCTCGCCATCACCGTTCGCGCCATGGAGGAGGCGGCCGTGGCCGAACCCGCCGCGGCGCGGGCTGCCGTCTTCGGCGCCGATGTCTCCAGCGCGCTTTCACAGACCGAACAGGGAGCAGTCACCCGCATGCGCGTGATCCAGGGCGGCGAGGCACAGGACCTGACCTTCCGATGACCGGCTTCCCACCCCGGCTGCTGGGCATGGCCGGCCTGCTGCTCCTGCCAGGGTTGGCCCTGGCGCAGCCGGCGCTGCCGACCGTGGCGCCGGCGGGCCCGACGGCGCCGCTGATGGGCAGCGCGCGGCTGGAGGCCGGCACGGGCCAGCTTCTCACCCTGCCGCGCCCGGCCAGCACGGTGATCGCCGCCGATCCGCGCATCGCCCGGGTGCAGCCCACCTCGCCCACGCGCCTCTTCGTCATGGGCGTGGCGGAGGGGCGCACCACCCTGATCGCCACGGCCGAGGATGGCTCGCTGGTGGCGCAGTACGATATCGCCGTGCGGGGGAGTGTCGCGCCGGCCGGCGGCAATCCGGCGGTGCTGACGCCCCTGGCGCCCGCCACCCCCGCCGCCGCGCCGCTGAACGCGGCGGCGCTGGAAGCCGCGCTGCGGGAGGCGGTGCCGGGCCTGCAGGGCCTGCGCCTCCGCGTCACCACCTCGGCCATCGTGCTGGAGGGCAGCGTGGCCAGCCCCTCCGAGGCCAGCCGCGCCCTGACCCTGGCCGCCGCCTTCGGCGGCAAGGAGCGGGCGGTGGAGAACGCCCTGGCGGTGCGCGGCAGCACGCAGGTGAATGTGCGGGTCCGCATCGCCGAGATCTCCCGCCAGATCACCCGGGAGCTGGGCCTGAACTGGCAGGCGCTCGGCTCCGTCGGCAGCTTCGCCTTCGGGCTGCGCAGCGGCCCCTCGGCCAGCAGCGTCGCCGGCGCGGTGGCCAGCGGCGCCGGCGCCCTGAGCAGCGCCGCCGCCGCCGGGCGCATCGCCGGCGGCATCCGCACCTCGCGCCTCGACATCAACGGCGTGATCGACGCGCTCGCGGCCGACCAGCTGATCACCATCCTCGCCGAGCCGAACCTGACGGCGCAGTCCGGCGAGACGGCCAGCTTCCTGGCGGGCGGCGAGTTCCCGCTGCCGGTCGCCGCCAGCGACACCGGGCAGATCTCGGTGGAGTTCAAGCCCTTCGGCGTCAGCCTCTCCTTCGTGCCCACCGTGCTGTCGGCGGACCGGATGACGCTGCGCATCCGTCCGGAAGTCAGCGAATTGTCGCAGAACGGCGCCATCAGCGTGCCGATCGTGGGCGGCTCCGTGCAGATCCCGGCCCTGACCGTCCGCCGCGCCGAGACGACGGTGGAGCTGGGCAGCGGCCAGAGCTTCGCCATCGCCGGCCTGCTGACCCGCAACAGCAGCCAGGTGCAGCAGGGGCTGGCGGGGCTGAGCGACCTGCCGATCCTCGGCCCGCTCTTCCGCTCCGACCAGTTCCAGCGCAGCGAGAGCGAGCTGGTGATCATCGTCACCCCCTATGTCGTCCGCCCGGTCTCCGACCCCGTGCTGCTGGCGGCGCCGACCGACGGCTTCCGCCCGGCGACGGATCTGGAGCGCGTGCTGGAGCGGCGGCAGATCGCCCGTGGCGCGCAGCCGCCGGTGCTGCGCCGGCCGGCCAATGCCGGCTTCATGCTGGAGTAGCCCCTGACATGCTCAAGCCCCTGGGTTTCGCGGCCGCCCTGCTGCTGGCCGGCTGCGCCGACCCGGTCGCCCGCCCTGGCACCTGGCAGGCCGGCGGCGTCAACGACCGGAACCTGCGCGCCATGATGGCCGACCCCGCGCATGAGCGCCGTGGCATCGGCGCCACGGACAGCCATGCCGACACCGCCGCCGCCGCCGTGCAGCGGCTGCGCCAGGGCAAGGCCTATCCGCTGCTGGACCCGCGCGGCTCGGGAGCGGGCAGTGTCGGCCGCTGAGACGGCGCGCGGCACCGGCGGCGCGGCGGAGCGCCCCGTCCTGCTGGCCTTCCTGGCGGAGGAGGCGGACGAGGCGGCGCTGCGCGGCGGGCTGGCGGAATGGATGGATGCGGTGCCGGTGCGGCGCGGCAATGTCCGCACGGCCGCCCGCGCGCTGGAGCGGGAGGAAACCCCGCGCCTGCTGATCGTCGACATCTCCGGCGTCGACGACGCGGCCGAGGCGCTGGACCGGCTGGCCACGGTCTGCAGTCCCGATGTGCGCGTGCTGGTGGTGGGCGACCGCAACGACCTCAGCTTCTACCGCGGCATCACGCGCGACCTCGGCGTCGAGGAATACATCTACAAGCCGCTGACCCGCGACAATGTCAGCCGCCTGTTCGGCCCGCCGCTGGCAGAGCTGCTCTCCGCGGGCGGCAGCCACGGCCCCGCCACGCCGCGTGGCGGGCAGATCGTCGCCGTCAGCGGGCTGCGCGGCGGCGTCGGCGCCACCACCATCGCCACCAACCTGGCGCTGCACCTGTCGGAGACCACGCGCGGCCATGTCGCGCTGCTGGACCTGCATCTGCGCGGCGGCAGCGCGGCGCTCTCGCTCGGCGCCCGCCCCGGCGCCGGCCTGCGCGTGGCGCTCGAGGAGCCGGACCGTGTGGATGCGCTTTTCCTCGACCGCGTCTCCATCCCGGTCTCCGACCGCTTCCGCGTGGTGGCGGCGGACGAGGCCCTCGAATCCAGCCCCGCCCCCACGGAGGCCGGCATCACCCGGCTGCTGGAGCTTCTCCGTTCCCGTTTCAACACCATCGTCGTCGATCTGCCCCATCCGCCGGGCGTGATGGAGCGGCGCGTGATCGCCCTGGCGCGGCACCGCATCCTGGTGATGGGGCCGGATGTCGCGAGCATCCGCGACGCCGGGGCCGGCCGCCGCATGGTCGCGGCCCTGGCCAGTGGCGCCACTCCCCTGCTGGTGTTGAACCGCGCCGGGCTGCGCGGCGGGCTCGGCAATGCGCTGGTCGCGGAAGGGCTGGGGAGCGCGCCCGACATCCTCATCCCCGATTTTCCTGGTCAGGTTCCGAAAGCCATGAATCTGGGCCGCCCCGCCTTGCATGACAGCGCCGGCTTCCGCCGCGCCCTGACGCCCCTGACGCGTGAGATCTCCGGCGCGGGCGCCGCCGCCGAGGAGGGAGGGCTGCGCCGGCTGGCGCGGCTGTGGCGGCGATGAAGACTTTCGGCCGCCGCGCCGAGGCGCCGCCCGCACCCGCGAGCGAGCCCGCCCCTGGCGCCGTGCCGCGGGAAGCCTCGCGCGAGGCACCGCTCTTCCGCCTGCGCAGCCAGGTGATGGACCGCATCGATCCCACCGTCGCCGCCGAATTGCCGGCGCCGGCCCTGCGCGCCCAGCTGGAAGCCCTCGTGCACGAGGTCGCCGACCGCCAGCGGCTGGAGCTGTCGGCGCGCGAGCAGGCGCGGCTGGCCGAGGAGCTGACGCATGACATGATCGGCTACGGGCCGCTCGAGCCGCTGCTGCAGGACGACAGCATCAGCGACATCATGGTCAATGGCCCCGACAGGGTGTTCATCGAGGTGCGCGGCCGCATGCGCCTCTCCGATGTGCGCTTCCGCGACGCGGCGCAGGTGGCGAACATCGCGCAGAAGATGGCGTCCGCGGTGGGCCGCCGTGTCGACGAATCCAGCCCCCTGCTGGATTGCCGCCTGGCCGATGGCAGCCGCGTCAACGTCGTGTTTCCGCCGCTGGCGCTGGATGGGCCCTGCCTGTCCATCCGCAAGTTCTCCAAGAAGAAGATCGACTTCTCGGTGATGGTGGCGAATGGCAGCATGATCCCGCAGGTGGCGCGGGTGCTGGAGATCGCCGCGCGCTGCCGCCTGAACATCGTCGTCTCCGGCGGCACCGGCTCCGGCAAGACGACGATGATGAACGCGCTGAGCCGGCTGATCGACCACGAGGAGCGCATCGTCACCATCGAGGACGCGGCCGAGCTGCAGCTCCAGCAGCCGCATGTGGTGCGGCTGGAGACGCGCCCGCCGAACCTCGAAGGCAAGGGCGAGATCACGCAGCGCGACCTGATGAAGAACGCCCTGCGCATGCGCCCCGACCGCATCATCGTCGGCGAGGTGCGCGGCTCGGAGGCGTTCGACATGCTGCAGGCCATGAACACCGGCCATGACGGCTCGGTCTGCACCGTGCACGCCAACACCACGCGCGACGCGGTGACGCGTATCGAGAACATGGTGCAGATGGGCAGCATGTCGCTGCCGCCGCGCGCCATCCGCACGCAGATCGCCAGTGCCGTCGATCTCATCATCCAGGTGGAGCGCATGCGCGACGGCGTCCGCCGCGTATCGCAGATCTCGGAGATCTGCGGGCTGGAAGGCGATGTGATCACCATGAACGAGGTGTTCACCTACAATTTCGAGGGCGAGGACGCGAATGGGCGGCTGCTCGGCCGCTATGTCAGCCCGCGCACGCGCCCCGGCTTTTCCGAGAAGCTGCGCTATTACGGCCTGGAGCGCAGCTGGATGGACGCGTTGCAGGAGCTGCCGGAATGATGCCGGTGCTGCTCCTGGCGATGGCGGTGGCTCTGTGGGCCGCGGCCGCCACGGTGCTGCTGCGCAGCGGCGCGCAGGACAGGATGCGGGCCCGCGTGCAGGGCGCGCGGGCCGTGGCCGTGCCGTCGGCCACGGCCGTCCCGCGCATGCCCAGCATCCGCGTGGCGCCACGCGGCGGCAACCCGATGCTGCGGCGCATCTTTCGCCTGGTCAGCTACCATCCGGACAACCCGGCCGAGCACACCATCCCCTGGATGGTGGTGCTGGCGGCGGGGGCGGCGGTGGGGCTGCTGGGCTTCTGGCGGGCCTCGGCCTATCTGGGCACGGCTCCCGGCGCCGTGGCCGGTGCCGTCAGCGGCGTCCTGGCCATCCGCAGCATCTTCCTCTGGCAGCACCGCCGTTACACCAATGCGTTGTTCCGCCAGTTGCCGGATGCGCTGGGCGTCATCGTCCGCGGTGTGCGCGCCGGGCTGCCGATGACCGAGGCGCTGCGCAGCATCGCCCGGGAAATGCCCTCTCCCACACGGGAGGCTTTCGGACGCGTCGTGGGTGAGATCGCCATCGGGCGTTCCGCCGAGACGGCGCTCTGGAGCCTCTACGAGCGCACGCGGCTGTCCGAATACGCCTTCTTCTCCGTCATGATCGGCCTGCAGGCGCAGACCGGCGGCAGCCTGACGGCGGCGCTGGATACGCTGGCGGACATGGTGCGCAAGCGCGTGGCCATGCGCAGCCGCGCCCGTGCCCTGGCGGCGGAGGCACGCATGTCCGCGCTGATCCTCGCCATCCTGCCCTTCCTGGCCGGGCTTGGCCTTTCCTTCCTGCAGCCTGGCTATCTGGAGATTTTCTTCACCACCCCTTCCGGACAGGCATTGCTGATGACGGCCCTGACCTTGCTGGGCATGGGCCTGCTAACCATCCGCTGGCTCATCCGCAAGAATACGAGCGAGTGAGGGGCATGGCGGGCACCTCCTCGCTGATCCTGGCGGGCCTCGCGGGCGGCGGCGCGCTGCTGCTCGTCGTCATCGCCACGCTGCTGCTGCATGCCGAGGCGCGGGAGCGCGGCTATGCCAGACGTATCCGGCAGGTGACGCGCCCCGCCACGCCCGATGGCCGCCGCGCCGCCAGCGCGCTGCATCCGCTGGGCAAGGCCTTGCAGCGCCTCGGCGAGTTGCTGCGGCAGACGGCGCTGTTCTCGGCCAAGGATATCGCGGAGCTGGAGCGCGCCGTGGGCGCGGCCGGCTTCAACCCGCATCGTGCCGTCTCCACCTTCCTGGGCGTGAAGCTGGTGGCGGTGCTGGCGCTGCCGGCTCTGGGCTGGTTCATCGGCCGCATCGCCGGGGGGCAGATGCAATGGATGCTGCCGGCCGCGGGCCTGGTGCTGGGTATCCTGCTGCCGGGCTGGGTGGTGGCCATGCTGCGCCGCCCCTATGTCGCGGCCCTGGCGCGGGGCCTGCCGGATGCGCTGGACCTGCTGGTGGTCTGCGCCGAATCCGGCCTTGGCCTGGACAGTGCGGTGGAGCGTGTGGGACGGGAGCTCGAATTCTCCAACCCCACCATCGCCCTGGAGCTGGCTCTGCTGACCCAGGAGCTGCGCATGTTGCCGGACCGGCGGGAGGCGTTGATGCGCCTGGGCGAGCGTACGGGCGTGGAAAGCTTCCAGCGTCTCTCCGCCACCCTGTCGCAGACGCTGCGCTATGGCACGCCGCTGGCCCAGGCGCTGCGCGTGCTGGCCGCCGAGATGCGGCAGGAGCGCATGACCAAGCTGGAGGAGCGTGCTGCGCGGCTGCCGGCCCTGCTGGTTCTGCCGCTCGTGCTCTTTATTCTGCCCTGCCTGTTCATTGTCCTGATCGGCCCCTCCGCCATCCGGATCATTTCTCATTTCAGCGGAGGCTAAGTCCCGCCATGCCACACACCATCAGCCGCCTGCTGCTGCTCCTCTGCCCGTTGCTGCTCGCCGGCTGCGCCAGTTCGGCTCGGCGCGACGAGGTGGCGACGCGCATGCGCGTGGCTGCGGTCGCCGAGCAGGCAGGACAGGAGGATGTGGCGCTTTCCCTGTATGCCGCCGCCGCGGCCCAGGCGCCGGACCGGGCCGAGGTGCAGGCACGCTATGCCCATGCCCTGCTGGAGTATGGCCAGCCGGACCAGGCCCTGCACGTGCTGAAGGAAGCGGGCCGCCGCCATCCGCAGGATCCCGTTCTGCTGGCAGCCGGCGCCCGGGTGCAGTTGGCTCTGGGGCAGGCTGAGGCAGCCCTGGCCAGCTACCGCCAGTTGCTGGCGCGTGCGCCCGGGGATGTCTTGTCGCTCAACGGCCAGGGCGTGGCATTGGACCTGCTGGGCCGGCATGTGGAGGCGCAGCAAAGCTACCGGACGGTACAGACGATCGAGCCGGGGAATATCGCCGCGGCCAACAACTCGGCGCTCTCCACCCTGTTGGCGGGGGATGCCAACACGGCGGCGGCGCTTTTCGGACGGCTGGATCGGCCCGGGGCGCCGGAGCGGGTACAGCAGAACCATGCCATCGCCCGTGCAGCGGCGGGGCAGGGAGCGGCAGAGCCGGACCTGAACGCCTTGGCGGCGGCGCTGCGCTAGGCCCAGGATCTATGAACCAGCCTCTTGGGCTTCGATGCTGCCGCGATTCCAGGGCTCGATGGGTTTCCGGGGTGCCAACCGGGCCACCTTTTCCTCTCCTGCTCTGGAGGACAGACTGGCCTCTCCGGCCCGGCCGGATCTCAAGGCACAGCCCAGGAGCAGGCTTCATGGACATCAACATGCCGGACGTGGTGGCCGAGGTGACGGCAGCCTTCCAGCGCTACGAGGCGGCGCTGGTGGGCAACGACGTGGCGGCGCTCGACGAGAGCTTCTGGAACAGCCCGCACACGCTGCGCTACGGCGCCACCGAGAACCTCTACGGCCACGCGGCGATCGCCGCCTTCCGCGCCGCGCGCCCCTCCCAGGGGCTGGAGCGCACGCTGGCACGGACCGTCATCACCACCTATGGCCGCGACTTCGCCACGGCCAACACGGAATTCCAGCGCCCCGGCAACCCCCGCATCGGGCGGCAGAGCCAGAGCTGGGCGCGGATGCCGGAGGGTTGGCGCGTCGTCGCCGCGCATGTGTCCTTCCTGGAGTGACGGCGGCGCCGGGCGCGGTGCGGGGGGCGGCGCAGGGCCTGGGCGATGGCGCACCCAGGCCCCCGTTGCCCCCGGCGAGGCGGTGGCCGTTCAGTCCGGGCGGATGTTGTGCTCGCGGATGATGGCGCCCCACCGCGCGCGGGCCGCCTCGATATGGCCCTGGAAGTCGTCACGCGAGCCGCCGATGCGTTCCAGCCCGTTCTCGGTGAAGCGGCGCTGCACCTCCGGCGCGGCCAGGGCGCGGTTCAGCTCCGTGTTCCACCGGTCCACGATCGGCTGCGGCGTGCCGCCCGGCAGCACCACGCCGAACCAGCTGGGGATGACGAAGCCCGGCAGCCCGTCCTTCGAGATCACCGGCAGCTCCGGCATCAGGGGAGAGGCCGATTGCGCGCCATAGGCCACGGCGCGCAGCCCGCCATCGCGGATCTGCCCCAGGAATTCCGGCATGTTGCCGAACATCACGTCGACACGGCCGCTGGCGATGTCGAGGATGGCCGGCGCGCCGCCCCGGTAGGGCACCTGGGTGAGCTGCGCCCCGGTGAGGGCGGAGAACAGGACGCAGGAGAGCTGCTGGCTGGAGCCGGCGCCGACCGTGGCGCAGCTCAGGTCGCGCGGCCGCTCCCGGCCGATCCGCGCCAGGTCCTGCCAGGAGCGGATCTGGGAGCGCGGCCCGGTCACCAGGATGTTGTAGACCGAGGCGACGTTGGCGACCGGGATCAGGTCCTTGCGCACGTCGTAGGGCACGGTCTGCATCTGCGGCGTGATTGTCAGGATGCCCATGGAGGCCAGCAGCATCGTGTGGCCGTCCGGGGCGCTGCGCGCCAGCTCCTGGGTGGCGACGATGCCGCCGGCGCCGGTCTTGTTCTCCACAACCACGTTCTGGCCGACCTGCCGGGTGAGCTGCTCGGCCAGGATGCGGCCGAGGAGGTCGGAGGTCCCGCCCGGCGCGAAGGGGTTGAGGAACCGGATCTCGCGCGCCGGGAAGGCCGGCTCGGCCGCGCCGGCCGCGAGGGGTGCGCAGGCCGCGAGCGCGGCGAGCGCGAGGCGGCGGAGCAGGCTCCGCCGGGAATTCTGTGTCATGGACGCCTCCTGTTGGGGGCGCGCCGCCCTCGTGCCGGGGCGGTCGCGCCGGATCAATGCTTCACACGTAGCCGGGCCCCTCGATGGCGGGATGGGCCCGCAGCCAGTCCTCATCGACCGAGAGGCCGATGCCGGGGGCCTCGGGCGGGCGGACGCAGCCATCCGCGCCGATGCGCCAGGGCTCGCTGACCAGCGCGTCGCGGAACAGGTTGCCGCGCGAGACGTCGGCCTCGAAGTAGCCGGCATTGTCGATGGCGCAGAGGAAGTGGATGCTGGCCGCCTGGTTCAGCCCGGTCATCGAGCTGTGCGGATGCACCGCGATCTTGTGCGCCGAGGCGATGGCGGCGATGCGCAGCGCCTCGGTGATGCCGCCGCATTTCGAGAGGTCCGGCTGCCAGATGCCGATGGCGCCATCCTCGAGCAGCGGCGCGAACTCGAAGCGGGTGAAATGATTCTCTCCCGCCGCCAGCGGTGTGGTGCCGTAGCCGCGCGCCACGGCGTAGTCGTGCCGGTCGTGCGGCGGGAAGGGCTCCTCCAGCCAGCCCATCTGCAGGTCGTCCATCGCCGGCATCACGCGCCGCACATCGGCGAGGCTGTAGGCGGTGTTGGCATCGGCCAGGATGTCGATGCCGTCGCCGAACGCCGTCCGCACCGCCTCCATGCGGGCGATGTCCTTCGCCACGGTGTCGCCGATGCGCAGCTTCACCGCGCGGTAGCCGGCCTCCAGATGCGGCGCGGCCTCCGCCACGAGTTCCTCCGGCGGCTGGTAGCCGAGCGCCACGCCGCCGGCATAGGCTGGCACCGCGCGCGCGGCACCGCCCAGAAGCTTGTAGAGCGGCAGCCCCGCCGCCTTGCCGCGGATGTCCCACAGCGCCATGTCGAGCCCGGACATGGCCAGCGCGCAGCCCGCCCCCATGCCGTGGCTGGCGAGCTGGCCCCGATAGATCTTCTGCCAGACGCCCACCGTGTCGGTGGCCTCCATGCCCAGAACCAGCCGCTTCAGCGTCGTCTGCAACAGGGCGGCGACGGCGGTGTGGGCGCGGCCGTGGTGGCTCTCGCCCCAGCCCACCAGCCCGTCATCGGTGGTGACCTTCACCACCACCGCGTCCCGCTTCACGGCGCGGCCGACGCCGAGCGAGACGCCCGCCCCCTCCGGCACCGGGAAGGAGGTGGGGAAGGCCTCGATGTTCGCGATCTTCATGGGCGGCTCCCCTGGCCGTATTCGCGCAGGAAGGATTCCCGCACGGTGATGCCGAGCCCCGGCCGGTCGGGGATGGCGACATGCCCGTCCTCCACCGGGAAGCTCTCCTCGATCAGCTCGTGCAGCATCGGGTTGTGGCCGAGCGAGTATTCCAGGATGAAGCCGGCGCTCTGCGTGGCGGCGAGGTGCAGCCCGGCGGCGAAGGCCGGCGCGCCGGACCAGAGATGCGGCGCGAGGCGGAGGTTGTAGGCCGCGGCGATGCCGGCGATGCGCAGCCCCTCGGTGATGCCGCCGGCAATGGCGAGGTCGGGCTGCATCACGTCCACCGCGCGCAGCTCGGCCAGCTCGCGGAAATCGTGGCGGGTGAACTCGCTCTCGCCGGCGCTGACCGGCACGGTGGAGCAGCGGCGCACCTCAGCCGTGCCGGCCTTGTCGTCGGCGCTGCACGGCTCCTCGAACCAGAACAGGTCGCAATCCTCGACCATGCGGCAGAAGGCGCGCGCCTCGGCCACCGTCCAGGTGCCGTGCGCATCGGCCATCAGGCGGATCTCCGGCCCCAGCGCCTCCCGCGCCGCGCGCACCCGGGCGGCGGAGCGGGCGGGCGAGCCATCCATGACGCCGACCCGCATCTTCACCGCGCGGAAGCCGGCCTTGTCGCAATAGCCCTTGAGCTGCGCGCCGATCTTCGTGACATCGGCCCAGCCGCCCGAGGCATAGGCCGGCATCCGCTCCGCCCGCCGCCCGCCGAGCAGCCGCCAGACCGGCGCGCCCAGCGCCTTGCCGAGGATGTCCCACAGCGCGATGTCGACGCCGGCGATGGCGGCGATGGAGAGGCCGCGCCGGCCGAGCTGCGGCAGCGCGTAGCCGCCGGCGACGGCGTAGCCCTCGCGCGGGGTGTTGTACATCACGTCCCACAGGCGGGAGATGTCGCGCGGGTCCTGGCCCAGCAGCAGCGGCGCGTAGTCGAGGTTGATGATGGCGGCGAGGCCGGCGCAGGCGGCGGCGCTGCCCACCCCGGCCTTGGCCTCGCCCCAGCCGGTCAGGCCGCATTCGGTGTCGATCCGCACGATGACGGAATCGAAGGTGGAGACGAGGCCGAAATCGCTGGTGAAGCGCCGCTCCTCGGGGATCGGCACGCGGCACCAGGTGGCCTGTACGCGGGAGATCTTCATGCCGTGGCGGCCTCCGCATGGCCGAGGCTCCGGCGCCGCGCGCGCGAGGCCTCCCAGGCTTCGGGGTTGACGAGGCTGCGCGGCCGCCCGCCGTGCAGGATCTGCACCACCGCCTCGGCGGCGCCCGTGCTCATGCGCAGCACCGCCTCGCGGCTGAGGCCCGCCGCGTGCGGCGTCAGCAGCACGTTGGGCAGGGCGCGCAGCCTGTGGTCGGGCGCCAGCGGCTGCACCGGATAGACATCGAGCGCGGCGCCGCCGATGCGGCCCGCGCGCAGCGCCTCCAGCAGCGCCTCCTCCTGCACCACGGCGCCGCGCGCCAGGTTCAGCAGCCAGGCGCCGGGCCGCATCCGCGCCAGCAGCGCGGCGGAGACGAGGCCGCGTGTCTCGTCTGTGAGTGGGCAGGCGAGCACGACGAAGTCGCTCTCGGCGAAGAGCGTCTCCAGGGAGGCGTAGTCCACGCCGGGCGGCAGCGCGTCGCGGTCGCGCCGGTGGCCGAGCACCCGCATGCGGAAGCCGGTGCCGGCGATCTCGGCCAGCCGCCGCCCCACCGCGCCGACGCCGACGATGCCAAGCGTACGGCCGCGCAGCTCGAAGGCGCTGGCGGTGCGGGCGCGGGCCTTGTCCCAGCCCTCCGACAGCAGCGCGGCGTGCATCGCCTCCGCGTGGCGGGCGATGGCGAGCATCTGGCCGATGGCGAACTCGGCGACCGAATCGGCGTTGGCGCCCGGTACATTGGCCACCAGCACGCCATGCGCCGTGCAGTCGGGGATCGGGATCATGTCCACGCCAACCCCCTGCCGCACCGCCGCCAGCAGGCGCGGCGCGCGGGCGCAGAGGTCGTCGGGGAGCTGGCGGCGTACCACCACGGCCTCGGCGCGGGCCAGCAGGGCGTCCAGCCCGCCGGGCGGGGCGAGCGCGACCTCGTGGCCGGCCTCCCGCAGCACGGCCTCGCCGGCGGGGTCGATCGGATCGGTCAGGGCGATGAGCATGGCTCAGGCCACCTTGTACTGGGCGAGCACCGCGCGATCGACCTCGATGCCGAGGCCGGGGCCATCCGGCACGCGCACGATGCCGCGCTGCTGCACGATGGGGTCCTTCGCCAGGTGGTCGCGCAGCGGGTTCGGCGTCTGCTCGAATTCCAGCATCGGCGGCATCGGACGGAAGGCGGGCGGCGTGTCCGGCAGGGCGGCCAGGAACTGCACCGTGGCGGCGAGGCCGATGGCCGAGCCCCAGGCGTGGGGGACGCATTCTACCCCATGCGCCGAGGCCATGGCGGCGATCTTGCGGCATTCGCTGATGCCGCCCGCGGCGCAGACATCCGGCTGCACGATGTCCATTGCCTTGCGCGCGATGACGTCGCGGAAGCCCCAGCGGGTGAAGTCGTTCTCGCCGCCGGCCACCGCCATGTCGAGCGCCCGCGTCACCTCCACATAGCCGTCATGGTCCTCGGGGCTGATCGGCTCCTCGAACCACAGCAGGTCCAGCTCCTCCATGGCGCGGCCGAGGCGGATGGCCTGCGGCACGGTGAAGCAGTGGTTGGCATCCACCGCGAGCTTCACGTCGGGCCCGATGGCCTGCCGCACCGCGGCGACGCGCCGCAGGTCGAGCTTCGGGTCGCCGAGGCCGATCTTCATCTTGATGGCGCGGAAGCCCTGCTGGACATACTCCTCCGCCTCCTCGACCGCCTCCTCCACCAGCCGGTCCATGTCGATGAAGTAGAGGCCGGTGGCATAGGCCTGCACCTCCGTCCGGTGCGCGCCGCCGATCAGCTTGTGCACGGGCTTGCCCACGGCGCGGCCGATGATGTCCCACAGCGCGATGTCGATGCCCGACAGCGCGGCGATGGTCATGCCGGTCAGGCCGTAATCCTTGATGCGGTTGTAGAGGTCCTCCCACACCACCTCGACGTCGAAGGGGTCGCGGCCGATCACCCGCTGGCGGTACTGCGTCTCGATGATGGTCTTGTTCACCGCCGCCGGGCCATAGCATTCGCCCCAGCCGGTGATGCCCGCATCGGTCGCGATCTCGACGATGCAGGAGGCGCGGGTGGTGTAGAGCCAGCCGCGCGCCGAGGTGAAGGGCTGCTCCACCTTGGATTGCAGGACGTGGCAGGTCACGTCGGTGATCTTCATGCGTTCTTGTTTCCTCCCAGGGGCGGCACGGCCATTTGGCGCGGGCCGCCATCATTCCTCGCGCGTGCGGCGCTCCAGCAGCTCCAGCCAGTAGCTCTCGACGCCGCGCAGGTGGCTGCCCATGGCGGCCTCGGCACGGTCCGGGTCGCCCGCCGCCACGGCGTCGCGCATCGCCACGTGCTGGGCGTGCGAGAGGGGGGCGCGCTGCCCGTCGGCGAAGTAGGCGCGGCGGCGGTTGCGGGACATCAGATAGAAGGCGTGCACCACGCGCAGGAAGACGTGGTTGCCCGTGGCCTCCACCATGGCGAGGTGGAAGGCGGCGTCGTAATCGGCCAGCCGCGCGCCATCCCCGGCGGCGACGGCGCCCTCGCCCGTGGCCAGGATGGCGTCGAGCCGCGCGATGTCCTCCGCATGGCGCCGCTCGGCGGCGAGGCGCATGGCCTGCATCTCCAGGATGCGGCGCAGCTCCACCACCTCGCGCACCTCGGCCCCGGTGAGCGGGATGCCCAGCTCAGCCTGCAGCACGATGGCCTCGATCGAGCCCTGCTTCTCCACGGCGCGCAGGTAGATGCCGGAATTCGGCCGGCGCTCCACCATGCGCAGCGTCTCCAGCACCACCAGCGCCTCCCGCACCGCGCCGCGGCCGACGCCGAAGCGCTCGGCGAGGTCGCGCTCCGCCGGAAGCCGGTCGCCGGGCTGAAGGCGGTGGTAGGCGATGAAGGTCAGCAGGCGCCCCAGCAGGCCGCTCCGCTCATCGGGCGGCGGGGCGGAGGGGAGGTGAGGAGGGGCAGAGGCTTCGGCACTTTTGGTCATGCCAAATTGGTAGTACCAATACGATCGCCTCCGCAAGACAATCTCTCGCCGGCTCAGGCGGGGCGGAGAGCCGAACAGGCACGGAATGTCCTTGCAAATTGCCGCCGCTGTCTCAACATGGGCTTTGTGCCGATCTGGACAGGGAGAGCCGCCATGCACCAGCCTGCCGCCGCCCTCGCGCAGCCCCTGGCGCCCGCTCCGCAGCGCCTGGACCGGAGCCGCTTCTCGCCGGAGAACCGCCGGCGGCTCAGCGCGTCGGGCATGCGGACCTTCCTGGCCATCGCCGATCTCTGGGGGCTGGACGAGACGCAGCGCCTGCTGGTGCTGGGCTACCCGGCCCGCTCCACCTTCCATCGCTGGGCCAGGATCGCGCGCGAGCACGGCAGCTTCACGCTCGACGTGGACACGCTGGCGCGGATCTCGGCCGTCCTCGGCATCCACCAGGCGCTGGGGGTGCTGCATGAGAGCGAGCGGGAGGGCGTCGCCTGGCTGCGCCGGCCGCACGGCGCCACCCTCTTCGGCGGCCGGCCGCCGCTGGAGCTGGTGACCAGCGGCACGCAGGACGGGCTGATGGCCGTGCGCCGCTTCCTGGATGCGGCGCGCGGCGGCCTCTCCATGGAGCCGAACGGCGCCGACCGGGACTTCACCCCCTACACGGATGCGGATCTGGTCATCTCTTGAGCGACCGCCACGCACCGGCCCCGGCACCGACCCACCGGCTGGTCCCGTCCCGCTTCCCGCCGATCGGCCTGTTCGACACGGTGGCCACCGCCGCCGACATGCAGGCGGTGATGGAGCTGGCCGGCTGGACCAATGACCGGCTGGTGCAGGAGCGCATCCTGCGCCTGCCGCGCAGCCAGTGGGTCTATGGCCGGCCGAATTCGAGCGTCGTCATGGCCGCCTTCCTGCACGCCGCGCCCGCCGGCGCGCGGTTCAACGGCCCCGACCTCGGCGCCTGGTATGCCGCCGCCGCGCTGCCCACCGCGGCGGCGGAGGTGGCGCACCATCTGCGGCGCGAGGCGGTGGCCACCGGCGCCGCCACCCTCAGCCGTGCCTACCGCGCCTATACGGCGGACCTCGCCGGCGCCTATCTCGACATCCGCGGCGAGCAGGCGGCGCGGGCCGAAATCTATGCCCCCGACAGCCATGCCGCCTCGCAGGTGCTGGGGGAGGAGGTCCGCGCCTCGGCCGCCGACGGCATCCTCTACGACAGCCTCCGCCATGCGGGCGGGGTGAATGTGGTGGCCTACCGGCCGGCGAACATCCTGGGCGTGGCGCAGGCGGACCACTGGAGGGTGACGGTCGAGGCCGGCTCG
>NZ_JCACVY010000075.1:0-19289 GCF_058833935.1 Roseomonas sp. TS2
GGCCACGATTGTGGTGACGTAGAGCCAGCCACCTGGCACCCGGATACGCTCCATGCAGGCGCTATGGAGAGGCGTGATGTTCCGGCCAAGGATCTCGATCTGGTCGTCAGGGAGCATGGTCACTTCCGTGCTGTGGCGAGCGCGAAGCGGAGCGCGTGCCGGAATTCGCGTTGCAGGTTTCGCTCCACCACCGCCTGGACGATGCCCTCGAAGTCGAAGACAGCCTCGTAGGTCGGCTGGGAGCCGAAGGCGTAGACGGGCATCACCCCGCTCTCGGTGCGCTGGTAGATGGCGGGCTTCAGGCCACCGCGTGTGCTGCCGGGCAGGACCGCGAAGTAGTGCTCGTCGCGGCGCTTGCCGCGGCCGCGGCGGCCCCTCTGGCTCTGATCGCCCAGCGCGTTCAGCGCCGAGAGCACCTTCACCATCTGGCCGCGCTTGATGTTGCCGTAGGCGTCGAGCTCGGCCCCGGATGCGGGAATGATGAACTTGCCAGCGGGCAGGACACCCGCATCTCGGAAGTTCTGCTCCGACCGCTTCGCCCGGCGGCTCCCGCCGAAGATGCTGGGACCGAGGTAGCGGCTGGCGGCCGAACTCTTGCTGGCGAAGTGGCGGAGATCCACCGACGCCTTCAGGTCGTTCTTCGTCGCCGGCACCACGTAGGTGCTGTTCCTGGTGAAGGGGGTCGGGCGGTCGAAGAGCCGAGGGAGCTCCTTCTTCACCGCCCGCTGCCCGGCCTGCGCTGTGCGGGTCAGGGCCAGGGCCGTAGCGAACGGCACCTGGAATTGCGCGGCAGCGCTTAGCTGACGGGTCAGCGGACGCAGATCGGCGTTGATGTCGAACATGGCTCAGCCGATCAGGCCAGCGGCCGCCAGCAGCATCAGCACGAAGCCACAAGCGCCGAGCAGCAGCAGGCCATGGAGGATGTCGTCCATCACCGCCCCGCGCTGTTGGGCGGGTCCGCCTCGACCAGGGCTCCGGAGTGGAGCAGGTGGTTGACCGTGCGGATGTCCGCTCGCCGGTGCCAGCCCGGTCCCAGATAGCAGCGGGTGCCGGGCGGGCGGCCGAGGAAGCCGGTCTGGCTCTCGTCCGGCACTGCCTGCACTTCCTCGCCATCCGGCGTCCGGTAGCGGCCCTGCGCGAAGCGGTGCCAGCCCCAGCTGCTCACCGCCGCCCGTTCGGCGAGGCCGAGGCTGCCCGCGACCAGAAGCGCCGGCGGGCGAGGCTGCGCCGCGGCCGACATCAGCGCACCGTCAGCGTGGAGTAGGCGCCCTGCCCGGCCTTACCCGGCAGGCGCTGGCCGACCATCTCCTTGGTGATGACCGGCCCCGGCGTGGCGGGGATGCCGGCGAAGTCGGCCTTGATGAGCATGTGCTTGCCGACCAGCACCACGGGGTTGTCGCCCATGGCCTCCAGCAGCACCGGCTTCAGCTCCTTCAGCCGCTTCTCCAGTCGGTTCTTCTCGGGCGCGCCAAGCGCGTACTCCTCGACCAGGGCGGCGAGCTTCTTGTCCTTCAGCACCGGGTAGTTGGTGGTGCTCGGCTGGACGGCCGCGGCGGCCGGCGCATCCGGCGCGGGCTTGCGCGTGCGGGCTTTGGCGGGGGCGGCGGGATCAGCCGGCTTGCGGGCCATCGGGGGTGTCCTTGTGGGTGAGGAGGATCCGGCGCACCTGTGCCGCGTGCCACACCTCTCCACCGGAGGGCGGGCGCACGCCGCGCGCCGTCAGGGCCTCGGCGATCTGCCGGAGGCTGCTCGCGCCCGCCTTGCGGGCCGCCAGCACGTAGGGCAGCGCGTCTCCGCAGTACGCGGCGGCGCGTGCAGTCTGCGCAGCGCGGCCGGCGCGGGCCGTTGCCGTGTCGATGCCGCTCACGATCTTTCGGCTTCCGAGCTTCACACCGCGTGCCTTGGCGGCGGCGAGCGCCGCCTTGGTGCGCTGGCTGATCAGCCCCGCCTCCAGCTCCGCGACGGCGGCCAGCAGGGTGAGCAGGAACTTGCCGGTGGGGCCGGGCGGGACCTGGGGCAAATCACAAAATGCCACGCCGGCGTCGCCCGACCCTTCCACCACGGAGAGGAGGAAGCGGGCGTTGCGGGCCAAGCGGTCGATTTTGGCGATGACCAGTGTTGCGCGGCGGGCGCGGCAGGCGGCAAGCGCGGCCGCCAACTGCGGCCTGTCATTGCGCTTGCCACTCTCGACCTCCTCGTACTCGGCGATGAGCCGGCCAGGGGCCTGATTGGCCATGAAGGAGGCTACGGCCGCCTTCTGCGCCTCCAATCCTAGGCCGCTACGGCCCTGCTGATCGGTCGAAACGCGGTAGTAGGCGACGAAGAGGGGCACGGCGCTGGCGGCGCCAGCGGCCGCTCTGAGCCGTGGACGGGGCATCCTGGCGCTGTTTCAACCGCAGACGGGCGTATGCGGCGTTGTTACAGCCGCGCCCATTTCGCGGGGCATCGGTGCCGCCGGCGCTGGCGGCGCGTCATCGGCCAGCGGCCACATGCCGGAGAGACGCAGCGCCGCGCAGCGCGGGTGGTTCACGCCGCAGATCCGGTCGGGCTGGTCATGCCGCGCGGGGCAGATGCAGGCGTAAGGGGTGCTCATGCGGGACACGCCGCCGGCAGCAGGTCGGGCGCGACGATGCCTTTTGCTCGCAGCGGCCCGGCCAGGCGCTGCATGGCCTCACCCCAGATCCGCGCCTCGCCGAAATCGCGGCGCGGATCAGGCGCCACCTGGCGTTCGCCCCAGATCCGCAACACCCGCGCGTGCACCAGATCGATGCGGCGCTGGCGGTAGAGGCGGTCGAGGCATTTCACCACGTCATCCGGCTCACAGGGGCGCGCGGTTCGTCCGAGCTGGAGATGCAGGTTGGCACCATCCCGACGCGCGACCAGCGCGGCCATTGTCCAGTGCCAGGCATCTTCGACAGTGAGGAACGGCCGCGCGCCCCCATCCACGCCCTTGGGCGCGTCGGTGAGGTTCATGGAACGGCTTTCAGAGGAGAGAGGCGCGGCTTGGCGCGCAGCCAATAAAAAACCCGGACCCCCTCAGGGCTCCGGGCGCAACTATGGCGGGAAGGGTTTTGACCTCGCATTTCCGTGATCTAATGTCAAGCGGTCACGCGATGCCCATATTGGCAGCGAGATATTCAAGAGCTTGGGGCACCAAGACTGCGGAGGGGTGTGGCTCCCACTGGATCACCAGGGCCCGCACCGCAGCTTCTGCCTGGTCGCCGCAGTCGCGCCGAATCAGCTCCATCCAGGCCAGGTAGAGCTTCCAGGCTGTCGCGGCGGCACGCTCCTGGTCGCCCGTCAACTCCTGCCCAGCCGCGCGCCCACCGCTGCCCCAGCCCTTGGGCCTGCTCAGGCCCGGCAGGGCATCGTGCCAATATTGGCGCAGCCAGCCGGCAGCCTCCGCCTGGCGCTCGGTCAGCTTCAACACCAGAAGCGGATCGTGGTCGACCACCACCCGCGCGCCTCCTTCCTCACTGACACTGGGTCGCTGCTGCATGGCCAGCCCATCCGCGCCTCGGTCGCTCTGCAGGATGCCAGCCCGCTCTGCCGCGCGCTCCTGCGCGGCACGGCGGTCATGGGCACCCAGCACAGCAACGCGGGCAGTCTCCGCCCGCTTCGCCTCCTGGCGCTGGGCGGCCAGTTCCTGGGCCACCAGCCCCCCTGCCCGCTCGCGCATGCGCTGCGCCCGGCAGGGGTCAGCCACCTCCGGCTCCACAGCGATGGGCCGCCGGTGCTCGGTCGGCAGGACAGGTGCCGGCGTGGCGGTCGGTGCCTCGATGGCGAGCTGCGCCGCTTCCGCGACCAGCTCGGCCTGCACCCTGGCCCAGACCCGACTGACCAGCCGCGCCCAGCGGCGCGGCGGGAACTGACCGTTGGCGCGGTTGGTGCGCCGGACGCGGCCCGCCGAGGCGGGCGAAGATCCCTGCGCGAAGGGCGGCAGGGCAATAGGCAGATGCGACACGCGGACCTCTGGCGGCGGACCCCCGACCGGCGCCAAGGTGAAGAACTATCACGGGACCGTGATCGCAAGTAAGTGGAATTGCACGGGATGCAACCGGAAGCTGCGGGTTCATGCGGCGGCCTCCTGAGGGGCGGCGACCCACTCCACGATGTCCACCTCCAGGCCGCTTTCGCGGCACAGGCGGACCAGCCGATGGCCATGGTTCTGGCGGACATGGTCGCGGACGAAGCGGCTGCGCAGCCGGATCTCGGCCACCCCCCGCTCAAGCCGGGCGAGGGTCATGTCCTGCAGCCAGGAGCGGTAGGCAGTCGGGCCCTCGTCGACCTGCATCCGCGCATGCACCTGCGCCCACCCCTCGGCCGCCTCGGGGACGAGGCAGGGGGCCGGCGCGACGGGGGCGGGTGAGGCGGGAGCGCTCTGCGGCAACGGCGCCGCGGCATCCACGGGGCGCGCATCCTCGGCGCACCACAGCTGCCAGCGGGCGGACCAATCGGCGCAGCGGGTGCCCTTGGCGCGGAAGTGCAGCCGGAAGCGGGCCAGCACCTGGTCGGGATCCAGCCCGGCAGCCTGGGCTACTTCCCGATCCTCCTCCGATGGAACCCAGTTTTCGGGGAGGGGGGTCGGCCGCGCGCCTCGCGCGCGCGCCCCCCCTGATGGTTCTATGGTGGTTCTATGACGGTTCGGGGGCACGTGGTGCCCCTTTGAACGGCACGAGGTGCCCCCTTGAACGGCACCACGTGCCCCCTTGATCGAAGGGGCACCACGTGCCCCCTTGAGGGCTTCTTCCTCCGCCAATTCGTCAACTTCGTTGTTAGCAACAGGGGCTTCTTCAATTTCCCGAGCCGGAACAGCCAAGGGGGCACCACGTGCCCCCTTGGCGGGGCGGGAAGGACCAAGCTGCAGGTAGTAGCGGCTCGTCAGCTTGGTGCGGCGCTTCGTCACCACCGCGCCCAGCTCCTCGAGTGCACGCAGCGCCTTGCGCACGGCGCGTTCCGAGTAGCCGGTCCGTGCCATCAGGGATTCCACGCTGGGCCAGCAGCTGCCGGCCTCATCTGCGAAGTCGGCCATGGCCACCAGCACGAAGCGCGGTGTGGACGGGATGTGGGTCTGCTGAAAGGCCCAGCTCATTGCCGAAATGCTCATAGGGCGACTTCCTTTGTCTGCGATGACAAAGAGCCGCCTGCTGTAAGCAGGGCGTAGCGGGGGCTGATCTCGGGTGCAAAGATATGGCCCAACGCTGTCAGCAACACCAGGAAGGCTGGATCGGGAAGCAAGGCCTCCCGTTGCTGCAGATCGTTAAGGGCTTTCTGCACAGTAGCCTCCGAGAAGGCAGTGCGCTTCGCCAGATCCTCGATACTGGCCCAGCAAGATCGGCTGCCGCATTCATCGGCAGTGTAGGCCAGGGCCGCCAGCAAGAAGCGCGGAACAGGGGGGATCTGGTGCTGCTGGAAAGCCCAGCTCAATGCTGCCGTGCTCATAGACTGGCTTCCGTCACCTGCAGGGACACGAAGCCGGCCTCCGCCAGCAGCGCCACCCGCTTGCAGACTGCAGGTGCCGGCATGCAGCTCAACTCAGCGATCTCCTCCAGGGAGGCCACATGGTTGGGATCGTCGGCCGATAGGTCGGAGAGGCTGACGAGGAGTGCCAGCAGGCGATGATCGATCAGCCGCACTCGCCCGAGTGTGATGCGAGGCTGAATGCCCTGATCTTGGCCTTGGGGGTCGCGATCTGTAGTCATGTCCCGGCATCCATGGAGTTGATCGGAAGCGCCGGCGGTTGCAGCCGCGGCGCTTCATCTGTGGTTTCCGCAATCCATCCGAGGCGAGGCCCATCGGCCGGCGGCGCTGCATCCCACACCATCCAGGCATAGGGAGTGGCGCCGCCCGTCTCTCGGGCATTCGGATCATCGCCGCGCCACATCGTCAGGCGCGACGAGAACACCCAGATCCGGTTCGGAGGCCGGACGCGAAACAGCGTCCGGTGCCTGCGCATCCCTTCCAGGAAGGCGAGGCGCAACAGCAGGGCCACCCGCTGCGCACCCAGCGCCTGCGCATGCAGCAGGAATGGCGCAGCCAGGCTGTAGGGCGGATTGGTGACGATGCTGGCGCTGCCGCCCTGCATCTGCCGCTCACGCAGGAAATCCACGCCACCCCTGCCCCAGCCGCGGTCAACCAGGTCCGTGCTGTGCGTCTCGTAGCCGGTCGCGATCAGCACACGCGCCATGGCGCCATCTCCGGCCGCGCACTCCCAGATTGGGCCCGGGAACGTCTCGCGCGCCAGCAGCGCGGCCGTGGCGGCCGGCGGCGTACGGAACCACTCATGCGGATCCTGCCGCGCGGCGCGCCGCTCGCGTTTCAGGCGCCCGCCGCCGACCCCACCCGGTAGGCCGTCGACGGCAGGCTGCCGCTCACCATAGGGGCGGGGGACCCCCGGTGAGATCTGTAGGGGGGCACTCATGCGGCCCCCGAGATTTCGCGCTCAATGCGCTTGGCCCGTTTGGCTTGCAGGGCCGCCAGAAGTCGCGTGGCCTTGCGCAGCACATGCGAGGCTTCCAGCTCCAATGCGGCCTCGTCCATCGGGCACAGCTCGCCATCGGCGATGCCCTCAGCAAACGCTTGGTGCAGCTCGGCTGTCTCCTGCCCCAGCCTCGCCACGAGCTGCGGCACGCTTTCATGGCCGGCAGCAGATGGCTGCGTCAGCGCGTAACCGGCGCGGCGCGCCAGCTCCTCGGTGATGGGCGCTGCGCGTGCGACTTCCTCCAGCCGTGCCAGCACATCGAGTGGCATGAAATGCGGCTGGTGCGGGTTCTGATAACCGCTCAGCACAGACCGCTTCACGCGCGTGCAAGACGCCGCGGCTTCGAGCCCGCCCACGCGCTCGATCAGGACACGGGTCAGCGTCTTCAGCGCCAACTCACTGGTGGAAAGAGGCTGCGACATCAGCATGCGGAGCAGCTCCGATTGGCTATGCTCCAGCTTCCAGCGAGAACAGTGAAAGGCTCTTGCCCGGTAGGGTTGTGGCGGCGGGCGCAGCTTGGCCCTGGATGCGTCGGGCGGGGGCGGGGCATATCGGCCTTCTGGCAGATCTAGGGGCTAGAGCTCCGCGCAGGGGCTGCGCAGGAAAGGGCGGATGGACCTCGATGCGGCAACAGTGGGAGACCTGTTCCTGGGTGCGACCATCGTCCTGGCTGCCATTGCGCTGGCTATTGCCCGGCCATGGCGCAGGCCAAGACCTATCGATGAGGCAAGCGGCTTTTCGCAGCCCGCCCAGCGCAAACCCGTTTCATGTCACTGTTGCTCAACGCTCGAGAGGGGGCCTCCTGTTGCGTAGCCGGTGCCTGACCCAACACCACCAGAGACGATCGGCCAGGGGCTCGCATTGTTGGACGAGCCGCCACATCCCCTGTGAATGCAGAATCCTGGACCACCAGGCTCGCATTGGAATTAGGGGAGCCGCCCTGTGTGTGCGCTGAAGCCAGTGGAGAATATCCCAAGCAGATGGATTGCCCGGCTTGCGCATCACGCCGCCTCCGGCGCAGGCAATGAATCCGAATTCTCCCCATCAGGTAGAGGCACACCAAGCACCTCAGCCACTAACCGCCGGCGCTTCAGCGGAATGCCGTTCTTCTTCCATTGCGAAACGGCTGCAGGGCTGATGCCAGCCCGCTCCGATACGGCCTTCACGCCGCCACGCCTGGTAAAGAGGATCGATTCGAGTTCGCGCATACCCAATACGCTTAACGCCGCTAAGGAGAGACGGCAATAGAAACTAAAGCGGCTTCGCGCCTCCTGGCATGCCATCAAACTTACATGGCTAAAGCGCATGCTCCGGTAAGAATCCCCACTCCTAAGGCTATCGCGGTTGGAAAACGGCTCCGCGAAAAGAGAGAACAAAAGGGATACACACAAGCTGATCTTGCTGCTAGGCTTAATGTCACCCCAGGGGCGATTGCCCAGTTCGAGACCGGTAGAAGCCTGCCGAGGAACACGCGCTTGGAGCAGATAGCTTTAGAGTTGGAGACTTCTGTCGAGTACCTGCTGACAGGCGGAGACCCTGACGAGGTTGCTCGCGCGCAAACCAAGACTGAGCTGGAGGCTCTGACTCTGCTGCGGAGCCTTCCAATGGCAGAGCAGGAGACTGTCATGGCCATGTTGGCTGGCCTGGCTAATCGCAAGCGAAAAAACTAGCAGATCACTTAGCGGCGTTAAGTTTTTTGTTGCCCCAAGAAACTTAGCGCAGCTAAGGTTTCCTTGCCCTTTGGTGAGGAATCGATGTTGTGGCTGCCCAGCCCCTAACGCCTTTTGCCGGCTCAACAGCCGGCGCCCCTGTCGTGCCCCTTCCTGCGCTGACCGGGAGCATCCCTACCGACCTGCTGCGCCCTGCCGCGCCGACCCTGCGCGACGCGCTCACCTACATCCGCATCCAGGCTGAGGCCGCCGCGAACCGCGCCGCCGCGCTCGCGCAAGAGGCTCAGGCCATGCAGGAGATGGCCGAGGCAAACCGCGCGCATGCCCGCCGCCTGGAAGACGTGCTGTTCCTGCTGGGAGAGGCGGCATGAACGCGCTCACGCCGCTCCAGATCGTCTTCCCGCCTGTCCTCGCTCCGCACCCCGATACGCCCGTGCACACCGTGCCTCGGCAAGCGCTGTCGCTAGCGACGCTCGCCCGCACCGTCGCGCTGCTGGTGCGCGAGGCCTCGCCGCTTCCGACCGACATGACGCAGCGTCAACTGGCCCTGCTGCTTCACCTGGCCACGATGGAGGGGCCTCACACGGTGCGGGGCTTGGCCAACGCCCTCCGCCTCTCCAAGCCTGCCATCTGCCGGGCGGTCGACGTGCTGAGCGAGGCGGCGCTGGTTGAGCGGAAGCCGGATCTGCGCGACCGCCGCAGCGTACTGCTGGCGCTGACGAGCACGGGCCGCGGGGCGGTGCGCGCGCTGGCCTACCAGCTCTCCACCCCCGACGAAGCATGACCGCCGTGCGTGGACTTTTGCGGCCAGCCGCAGAAGCGGCACTCGCCCCCTCCCCCATTGCCGATACGGCCGAGCTGCTCGCGCATCTCCGCGCGGGCGACCTGCTCTCCAAATGCCACAGCACCGGCTGGCATCTGGTGCGCGCCGACGCCCCCGTGGCCAGTGAGGCGGTTCTGGCCCTGCAACTGGCGGCCGAGGGGCGCCTGATGCCCGCCGGCGACGTGCTGCCGGGCATGGATTCCGGCCTGTCGCAGACCTGGGAATGGGAAGACGCGGCTCGGCCAGGTCCGGCGCTGCTCGACGTCTTCGACGTCCGTAACATGCTCAAGCGGGATGTGGCCGCCGCCGGCAGCGCGACGCTGTACGCGGAATCGCGTGCAGCGCCCGGCCAGCGGCCGCTGACGCGCTCGCAGATCACGGACGTGACCGGCGGCCATAAGCACCCCACACCTGCCGTGTTGCGGGTGATGGGGCTGACCCAGCGCTATGTGCTGCTGGCTGATCTGCGGAGGCGCCAGTGACCGACGCGCCCACTCCCCCGCCGCCGATCCTGCAGGAGGTGCGCCGGCACGCCGAGCGCACCGAGGCGCTGGCCGACTACCGCGAGAGCCGCCTGGGCGGCTTCCGCCAGGATACCGCCGCGGCGGCCGAGATTGCCGCCGAGCGGCGCGTGGCCGCTTGGATCCGCCAGCAGCTCCAGCAGCAGGAGGCGCTGCATGACCGGCGCCGGTAAGGCGGGCCTGGTGCCGCCGCGCCGGCAGCGCGCCATTGACCAGGCCGAGCAGCGCCTGGCGGTGCTGATCTGGGCGCGGGGCAAGCTGGCCGGCAGCCAGCTCCTGGCCGAGGACGCGCTCGACATGCTGGTGCGCGACGAGGCGCTGCAGCTGGGGAAGCTGAAGGGCCTGCGCCCCCTGAGATCGGAGCGCCAGCCATGATGCCGCCCATCGAGCGCCGCACGAACTGCGACGGCATGTACCGGGCAGTGCGCGAGCGCTGCCCGAATGCCTGCGTGTCCTGGTACCTGACCAGCAGCTTCGCCTACTACCACTGTGACGCCCCGTTCATCTCGGATGCGCTCTACGACGAGATCTGCCGCGACATCGACGCGCGCTGGGATGAGATCGTGCACCCGCAGAAGCACCTGGTGCAGCGCGACCCGCTGCGAGCCGGCACCGGCTACTATCTGGCCATCGAGGATCTGCCGCTCTCGGTGCGCGCGGCGGCGCGCGTGATGATGCGCGAGCTGGGCCTGTCGCCGCCGCCGGCATGGATGATGCAGCCGGCGCCGCTTCCGCCGGCTGAGGTTGTACCAGCGCCATCTGTTGTCTTGGAGCCCGATGTGGAGATTGCCGCCCCCTCCCCACCCCCTACGGTGCGGCTGCCCGTCGCGCCGCTGGCGGCGCCCCGGCCGGTCCAGCTGGCCCTTTTCTGAGGAGGGCAGGATGCCTGTGCTCACCCGCGAGCAGCGCCGCCTGCTCTATCACTACCGCCATGGCGAGGTTGTCCTGCGCGACGACCGCCGCACCCATGAGGCAGCCGTGCCGCTGCTGCGCCAGGGCCTGCTGCGCATCACGCGGTGGGAGGACAACGGGCCGCGGTACGCTACCACCGAAGCCGGCATGCCGCATGCCGTGCGAGAGGAGTTGCCATGACAGGCCAGCCGAAGGGATCACGCATCCTGCGCGATACGGTCCTGATCGCTCTCCTTGCGATGAATATCAGCATCGCTGCAATCTCAATCCGGGAGGTGAAGCGAGCACAGGCAGCGTACCTGCAAGCCGCTGAAGCCCTTCAGGTACTGCACGACACCATCCGGTCAAACCATGCAGTAAGCTATGCCCAGTGAGGCGGGAGGCGTAACCTGATGCTGATCTATGGAAATTGCGCCGGCTGTAGCGACTGCGAGTGCGGCCGATGACCGACATTCCCATCATGTTCAGCCCGCCTATGATCAAAGCATTGCTGGTTGGGCAGAAGACACAGACGCGGCGCCTGGCATTCGCGGACAACTGGACCTTGCCAGATCGGGAGGCGCGGCCATTGCCTGAGCACCAGGCAAAGCGAAGGCCATCTCCCTGGGTGAAGGTGCGCCCGGGCGACCGCCTCTGGGTCCGAGAGAATCTGGAACGGGCCATTGGCGAAGCGGTGGGATACCCGGCAGATGGAAGCTGGCTCCCGCATACGCCGTGGGCCTGGAAGAACTCACGGCTTCCGGCCATTCACATGCCGCGCTCGCTGTCGCGCTTTGTCTTGATGGTGGAGCAGGTACGCATACAGCGCCTACACGACATCACCGAGGAAGACGCTCATGCAGAAGGAGCCGAGCCGGACATGAGCCGGGAGCGTGATGCGCCGACTTACCGGGCCGGCTTTGTGCAGCTCTGGGAGAACCTGCACGGCGAGCGCGGATGGCTGATCAATCCCGAAGTGGTAGCTCTAACGTTCCGGACGGTGCGGGGGAATATCGATGCCGTGCAGGAAGCGGCATGAATCGTCAACCGAGTGGTTTGCACGGCTTCATCCGGCGAGTAGATCAAGGCTTCAATCAAGCGACATGGTGGCTGATACCAGCGTGGGCCGCCCTTGCGCTCTAGGCCTATGGAAGGTTCTCACATGAACGAGCAGCTGAAAGGTACCTACGTAATCACGTTCTGGTCGAAGGCGTATTTGTCGATCAACGGCAAGAAGTCGGTCCGGAAGGGCACTGCATTGGCAGCATGGGAACTGGTGCAGGGACTGATGCAAAGCGACGAAAGCTTTGAGATCACAGCGCCACAAGGCTACACTATCAGCTGGCAGGAATTGAAAGCCTTAGCTGAACAGGGTTAGAATGTTCGGAATATGGGCTCCGAAATGGAGGGCAGGAACAACCCTGCCCTCCCGGAATTTTCTACTTCTGGCCAGAGAGCCACAGCATTACGGCCTCGTCTATCAGCTCCTGCACCGGTCGCCTCTGGCGGAAACTGATCACGCGCAGGCGCTCCGCAGTGCTGATCTTGGCTCGATAATTCATCTGCTTCCTCGCTTCTGGCGGAGGAGCCGCATCATCCTCGGGCTGGGCTGCCGGAACCGGCAGGACTGGAGCAGCCTCTGGCGCAGCCGGAGGCGCCTCCGAGACACTCGGCGCGGGCGCACCCTCCATGATGTCGATGTCCGTCATTGGACGGTACGGCTGCTTCTTCATGACCGGCTAACCCCCAGCACACCATCCACGTAGGCCCATAGAGCCGCCACCTCACCGGCCGCCGGGCCGGTCGGGTCAACCTCCGGCGCAGTCAACCCGGCCGTCTTGGCGCCGGCATAGTCGGTGCGGTCGCCGATAGTGGTCGGCGCGATGGCGCCGTACTGGCTGAGGGTGATGGCCGCTTCCGTGGTCAGCCTCACCCGGGGCTTCACCCGGTTGAGCACGAAGACCATGTTGCGCTTGGCTGTCTTGGTCAGCGACACGGTGCCACCCACAGCCCTCAGATCGTCAGGGCTCGGCTGCACCGGTACCAGCACCAGGTCGGCATTGATGACGGCATCGGTCGCGGTCTGGGTCAATGCGGGGGGTGTGTCGATGATGACCAGCTTGAAGCCCTGCTTGCGAAGCGCCGCCAGGGTAGCGGTCAGGTCGCTCTCGATGGCTACCAGCACCGGGGTCTCGGCGGTCCGAGCCTCCCACCACTTCTTCAGCCCCGCCATCTCATCTGTATCGATGATGGCTACGGGGCCATGTCCGCATCTTACAGCCTCGACTGCAAGGTGACAGGATATGGTAGTTTTACCCGCGCCACCTTTCCTTGAAGCCATCGTTATAACATGCATCTCACATACCTCCGTATCGTGCTACGTAGCAATGTACCATGGTACATATGTAGCCGATAAGAGGGTTTAAGCAGGATATTGCGCTTCCGAGATTCGCAGGCCATGCTGTCCAGGCTGAGCAATCCCGCTGAGCCAGAAATAGAAAGGGCCGGCACCGCCGAAGCAGAACCGACCCCCTCTTCCAGTCAAAGCGGCCGAAGCCACCTAGACCAGACGTTGCACTCTGAAGGTAGGCCTGGGCCGCCAACTTCGCAAGCGTGAGCTTGCGGAATTGGGGAACCTGCGTCCTGCGGGCTGGCAGAAGCCATGCCTGACCTGATGACGCGCGTGGCCAGCCTTGTGGCTGGCACACCGCGCGAGCTGCACCAGAAGCGCTTGGCCGAGGAGTACCTCGCCGGCGGTTTGGACATCGCTGACACCCTGCCGGCGCTGTATGCACTGCATGCCCGCTGGGATGCTCGCCGGGAGCCGCAGGCGCCGCGGCCGCGCAGCACCCCGCGTGAGCCGCGCTCGACGGGCCGTTACGTGCCGCACATCAGCCTGGACCCGGTGACCCATCTACGCGGCTGTGCGCTCTCGGTGCTGCTGCTGGTGCGCTCGCTGGCCGACCAAGCGGGACGCCTGGTCACTCTGACCGCCTCGCTGGCGACCCAGCTCGGCTACACACGCCGCGCGGTGCAGTACGCCTACCACCAGCTGCGCGCCGCCGGGTACCTGGAGCACCGCTACGACGCCCAGCGCGGCGTGGTGGTGCTGGAGCTGCTGGAGGCGGTGCTTCCGTCGCCGGAGGCGGTGCAGGCCCGTCAGGACGAGCGCCGTGCGCCCACGCCCAGCACCGGCTGGCGCGAGGCCTGGATGCGGCGGGTGCAGGCCCTCAGTGCCCTGGCGCGTCGTGGGGTGCGAAATGCCGTTCGCCCATTAAACGCCTCTCAGATTCAAAGGGGCCGGGCAGGGGAGCAGTTCTCCAGCCTGATGGTCAGCGCCGCCTGGTCAGCGGACAAAGGGGCAATGAGGCTGTGCTGATTGCGGCGGGATCGCGGAGGCCCGTGGCCGTGCGCGATAATCAGAGGTTAGCGTGCAGCAACGAGGCCAGCGGATGCCGCAGATGGGTAGACAGCAGACATAGCATGGTAGACTTCTGCCCTCGTTGTGGTCGGTGCGTCATCGCTTAGGGACGGTTCTTAAAAAACCTTTCGTTGAGCAGGATCGCTGTCGGGTCCGCATGGCACTGCCTGTTACTGCTTGACGCCCAGCAAGCAGTGGCACTAGGCACGCTTCATGCCACCATCGCTTCTCGTCACCTTCGTTGCCGGTGCCACGGGCATGTGGCAGGTCGATCGCGTCAGCCCTGTCATCGGCGAGACGCTGCCCATGACTGCCCGGCTGGCCGTGCTGGAAGGCGCCGGGACCGCACCGCTGCCGGAGGCAGCCTGGGCACTGCGCGGCGTGACCAGCAATCTGCGTTACACCAATCGAGCGGAGTTGAACGCGCTGGGCGCGATGCAGCAGGGGCTGCTGCGACCGCAGGCAACCCGCGCCGCGCTGATCCCCATCCGTAAGACCGAGGCCTGGTGGGCGCTGGCACAGGATGAGCGCCGGGCAATCCTGGAGGAGCAGTCGCGGCATATCGGCATCGGCCTGGAATACCTGCCGGCTATCGCCCGCCGCTTGCACCACAGCCGCGAGCTGGGTGAGCCCTTCGACTTCCTCACTTGGTTCGAATACGCGCCGGAGCACGCGGCGGATTTCGAGGAGCTGGTCTGCCGGCTGCGGCAGACTGCCGAATGGGCCTATGTGGACCGCGAGGTGGATATCCGCCTGAGCCGCATTTAGGGCTGGCTCCCATTACCATCGAATGGCTGAGTTTGGGCTGACGCTGCGGTCGGCGCTGATCAGAGCAGCCCTAGCCCCAATCGGCAGATGTCTGCTTCGGGTCGGACCCGGCAGTAGCCCGCTTGGCCAGAGGCAACTGCTGGATGGGGTGGAAAGCGGTCCAGGTCTCACTGAGGCCGGAGCGGCAGTAAGTTGCCGTCGGTGTCACGCCGGCCAGACCGCACTTCTTCCTCAATCTGGGCGAGATGTCTTTCGTGGTCATCCTGCGTCGAGCTGAACACAGCCAGAAGCGTTCGCGCCTCATCCGTCATGGGTGATTGAATGGCTTCGAGATGCTGAACTAGGGCCTGTTGACAATCCGGTGTCGTCTGGTCGAGTTTCCGTTGTCACCAGGGGGGTCCCGACAAGGGGCTGAGATACTGCTCGCCATTGGCAGCGCAGTGACCCGTTGAACCTGATCCAGTTCATGCTGGCGTAGGGACGGTGCGGCTGCCGTGGCTCCTCAAAAAGGGGCTTTCCCGCGCTCCTGTGTGGGCAGGGCATCCTCCATCATTCCGTGCCAGCGCTGGGTCTCCGTAGCGGATGCGAAGGAGCTTTGGCGCATGTCGACCCAAACCACCAGCAGGTCACCGGAATCTGGTGTGCCGACCGTCACGACCGGCCCGCTGCCGGCCTCCACCAAGGTTTTCAAGCCGGGCATTCGGTACCCGGAACTCCGCGTTCCGATGCGGGAGATCGCCCTTCACCCGAGCGCGGGTGAGCCCCCGGTAACGGTCTATGACGCCTCCGGCCCTTATACTGACTCCGCCGCCGAGATCGCGATCGAGCGCGGCCTGCCCCGCCACCGCCGGGCCTGGGCCGAGGCGCGCGGCGATGTCGAGGCCTATGACGGGCGGGAGGTGAAGCCTGAGGACAACGGCTTCGTCTCCCCCGACCGCCTCACTCCGAGCTTCCCTGTCCGTCATCGTCCGCTGCGGGCCAAGGGTAGCAAGGCGGTCACCCAGCTTGCCTATGCCCGCGCAGGCATCATCACGCCGGAAATGGAATACGTCGCCATCCGCGAGAACCTCGGCCGCGCCCAGGCTCGCGCGGCCTTGGAGCGCGACGGCGAGGATTTCGGTGCCGCCATCCCCGACCATGTCACCGCGGAATTCGTGCGGGACGAGGTGGCACGCGGCCGCGCCATCATTCCCGCCAATATCAACCACCCGGAGCTGGAGCCGATGGCGATCGGCCGCAACTTCCTGGTGAAGATCAACGCCAATATCGGCAATTCCGCCCTCACTTCCTCCATGGCGGAGGAGGTGGAGAAGATGGTCTGGGCGGTCCGCTGGGGCGCCGACACGGTCATGGACCTCTCGACCGGTCGCAACATCCACAACATCCGCGACTGGATCCTGCGCAACGCTCCGATCCCCATCGGCACCGTCCCGCTCTACCAGGCGCTGGAGAAGGTCGGCGGTATCGCCGAGGACCTCACCTGGGAGGTCTTCCGCGACACGCTGATCGAGCAGGCCGAGCAGGGCGTGGACTATTTCACCATCCATGCTGGCGTGCGGCTGCGCCACGTGCCGCTGACGGCTGGGCGCGTGACAGGCATTGTCTCCCGCGGCGGCTCCATCATGGCCAAGTGGTGCCTGCACCATCACCGTGAGAGCTTCCTCTACGAGCATTTCGAGGAGATCTGCGACATCTGCCGCGCCTATGACGTCTCCTTCTCCCTTGGCGATGGGTTGCGCCCCGGCTCCATCGCCGATGCCAACGACGCGGCGCAATTCGCGGAACTGGAGACGCTGGGCGAACTGACGCAGGTGGCGTGGGCGAAGGATTGCCAGGTGATGATCGAGGGCCCAGGCCATGTGCCCATGCACAAGATCAAGGCCAATATGGACAAGCAGCTCGCCACCTGCGGCGAGGCGCCCTTCTACACCCTCGGGCCGCTGACGACCGACATCGCCCCTGGCTACGATCACATCACTTCGGGCATCGGCGCGGCCATGATCGGCTGGTTCGGCTGCGCCATGCTCTGCTACGTCACGCCGAAGGAGCATCTCGGCCTGCCGGACCGGAACGATGTGAAGACCGGCGTCATCACCTACCGCATCGCGGCCCATGCGGCGGACCTCGCCAAGGGCCACCCAGCCGCAAGGCTGCGCGACGATGCCCTGTCCCGCGCGCGCTTCGAGTTCCGCTGGGAGGACCAGTTCAACCTCTCCCTCGACCCCGACACAGCGCGATCCTTCCACGATGAGACGCTGCCGAAGGAGGCGCACAAGACCGCGCATTTCTGCTCCATGTGCGGCCCGAAATTCTGCTCCATGCGCATCAGCCACGACATCCGCGCCGAGGCGCAGAAGGAAGGAATGGAAGCCATGGCGCAGAAGTTCCGGGAGGGCGGCAAGCTCTACGTGCCGCTGGGGGAGGCGCGGTAGGGTGCTCCGACGGGGAAGGGCCGGCCGCTTGCTCTTCCCCGCCACCTGCTTCATTTGACGCAGCAACGGTCTTTACCGCTCATCGTGAGGCTATGATGGCGGCAGCGAGATTGATGCTGGCGCGGAAGCTGGTGTCGGTCTTGTCGTAGCGGGTAGCAATGGCGCGGAACTCCTTCAGCTTGGCGAAAAGGTTCTCGATAAGGTGCCTCCAGCGGTAGATCTCACGGTCGAAGCCGAAGTGAGCCTTGCGGTTGGCTTTTGGCGGGATCACGGCGACGGCGCCCCGGGTGTCGAGTTCGGCTCGGAGCCAGTCGATGTCAAAGGCCCTGTCACCGAGCAGGGCACCGAAGGCGATGCCTTCGATCAAGGGCGGCACACCGATCGTATCGTGGCGCTGACCCGGCAGCAGGACGAAACGCACCAGATTGCCGAGTGCATCGACAAGGGCGACGATCTTGGTCGTCAGGCCACCACGCGAGCGGCGAATGGCCTGATTTTGGGTCCCCCCCTTGCGCCGCTCGCCTTCTGGTGGGCGGTGACGATGGTGCCATCAATTAGGGCGTACTCGAAGTCTGGCTCGTCGGACACGCGCTCGAAGATGCGGTCGAAGACCTCGGCCCGTACCCAGCGGCGGAAGCGCTGAAACACGCTGTTTCACTTTCCGAACCCTTCCGGCAGGTCGCGCCAAGGCAGACCCGTGCGCACCCGCCACAGCACCGCTTCCAGGAACAGCCGGTTGTCCTTTGCAGTCACACCGCTATCGGAGGCCTTGCCCGGCAGAAGCGGCGCGATCTTCTCCCAGACCGCATCGCGCACCCCAAACCGACCCTGATCCATCCTGCCGCCACCCTCACCAAAGGCGGGGTTGAATCACAGCTTGGCGGTGACAGGAATCCTGGATGTCAACGGACCCTAAGACCTTGCTTCCCTTTGGGAGGGCCACAGGTAGGATTTCGGCAGCGGTTGGTATTCGATCCAGTGATCCACCGACATCGCGACGGTTGTGTGCGCCCTACCAGCACAAAGTGGCACCGCGGTACTCGCCGGCGGTCCAACCCTGCTCTAGGGGCCAGGCAGGCTGATCACCTTGGCACCTGGAGGAATCACGGTTGGCGGTAGCATCGGCCGACAATAGTCGACACGGTTTGGAACCATAGGGCTTGTTCTTGATTTGTTCGGCGTGTAGCGTAGCCACGGGCGTGCCGGTGCGCGCTTCGTCATCCCGACCATGGAGCTTCCCCCCTATGGCCCGCCGAGCAGCGCCTCCCCCAGCATCACCGGCACGCCCCCAGCCCCTGCAGCGCATCGCCGACATGGTCGGCCGCGCCGTGCCGCCTGACCGCGTGCGGCGCGAAGCAGAAGCCATGGTCGCCGCGCTGCTGAGCGGGGCAGGGGATCGCATCGAGATCAGCGAGCAGCTCGGCGAGATGGCGCAGCAGCTGACCGAGGGCGTGGAAGCCGTGCGCGAGGCTGCGGCGGAACTCGACCGCAGCGACCAGATCGCGCAGCGCCAGGCGGATGCCGCCATCGCCTCCCTCATGGCCGCGCGCGACGTCCTCGCCGCTGCCGCAGCCCCCTAAGCGGAGCGGCTGCCATGGCCCGGGAAGGCTACACCGGGGCCGAGACCACCGGCTTTGTCTCCCCCGCCTCCGACCACCTCGAAGGCCCTATCGACCTGTCGCAGATCCTCGACCTGCGCCGCCCGCATCGCTTTCCGGTGCGCGTGCTGGGCGAGGCGCTGGTCGAGCGTGGCATCCTGCCCGGCGACATCCTGATCACCGACACCGCGGCCGAGCCGCGCCACGGCGCCGTCGCCATCATCATGGTGGGCGGCGAGGTGCTGGTGGCGCAGCTCGCCTTCAAGCAGGGCCAATGGTTCCTCAAGCCCGGCCGGCGCGACCGACCGCCGACGCCGGTGACGGAGGATACCCAGCTCTGGGCGGTGGTGGCCGCCCTGGTGCGCGAGCGGGTGTGACCCTGCCATGCCGGCCACCTATGGGCTGATCGACGGCAACAGCTTCTACTGCTCGGCCGAGCGCGCCTTCGACCCGGCGCTGCGGCAGGTGCCGGTGGTCGTGCTCAGCAACAACGATGGCTGCGCCATCGCCCGCACCCCGGAAGCCAAGGCGCTCGGCATCAAGATGGGCGAGCCCTGGCACCTGGTGCGCGGCCGCGCCGAGCTGCGACCGGTGCGGTGGATGAGCAGCAACTACGCGCTCTATGGCGACATGAGCCGGCGCGTGTACCAGGTGCTGGCCGAGCGGGTGCCGCGGGTCGAACCG
>NZ_JCACVY010000076.1:0-19213 GCF_058833935.1 Roseomonas sp. TS2
GGGGCGATGGCGGCGGCCTCGGTCAGCGGCTCGCCATCGGCGCCGCGCAGCAGCGCGAAGCCGCGCGCCAGCACGCCCTGGTAGGAGGCGCCCTCCAGCCGGCCCACCAGCCCCTCCAGCCGCAGCCTTGCCTCCCGCAGCCGGCCAGCCAGCGCGCCGGCCGGGTCCGGCAGGCGGTGCAGCGCGGTCTGCCGGCGGTCGATCATCCGGCGCAGCGCGGCACCGCCGCGCATCTCCAGCAGCGCCAGCGCGTTGCGGTGGCCAGCCAGCGTCTCGCGCGGATGCGGCAGGCGGGGCGCGATGGCATCGAGCGCCGCGCGCTTGCGGGAGAGCAGCGCGCCCGGCGCCAGGGCCAGGCGCTCGGCGCGGTCGTCGAGCCGCTGGCGGGCGGCGCCCACCAGCCCGGGCAGGTCCGGCATCCGCGCCTCGGCGCGGGAGAGGCGCAGCCGGGCCGTGTTCAGCAGCGCCTGGCCGGATTGCAGCAGCCGCGTGGCGGTCTGCCCCAGCGCCGCCAGCAGATCGGCCCGCGCCGGCACGGCCAGCTCGGCGGCGGCGGTGGGGGTGGGGGCGCGGCGGTCCGAGGCGAAGTCGATCAGCGTGGTGTCCGTCTCGTGCCCCACCGCCGAGATCAGCGGGATGGGGCATTCGGCCACGGCGCGGATGACCACCTCCTCGTTGAAGGCCATCAGATCCTCCAGGCTGCCGCCGCCGCGCGCGACGATCAGCACGTCCGGCCGGGGCAGGCCGGCGGGCAGGCGGGAGAAGCCGCGGATGGCGGCGGCGATCTGCTCCGCCGCGCCCTGGCCCTGCACCGGCACCGGCCACAGCAGCAGGTGGCGCGGGAAGCGCCGCGCGATGGTGGTGCGGATGTCCTGGATCACCGCGCCCTTCTCGGAGGAGACGACGCCGACCACGCGCGGCAGCAGCGGCAGCGGCCGCTTGCGCGCCTCGTCGAACAGCCCCTCGGCGCCGAGCTTCTTCCTCAGCTGCTCGATGCGGGCGAGCAGCGCGCCCTCGCCGGCGAATTCGATGCGGTCGATGATGAGCTGGTAGTCGCTGCGCTCGCCATAGGCCGAGACCTTGCCGGTGGCGATCACCTCCATGCCGTTCTCGGGCTTCAGCGAGAGGCGCGGCACGGCGAAGCGCCAGATGATGGCGCGGATCTTCGCCCCCTCATCCTTCAGCGCAAGGTAGATGTGGCCCGAAGGGTAGGCCTTCAGCTCGGTGATCTCGCCGCGCACCCGCACGCGGCCGAACTCGCCCTCCAGCGTGCGCTTGATGGCGCCGCTGATCTCGGAGACGGTGAATTCGGGGGCGTTGCTGCGGGCCGGGGCCTCGCGCGCATCGGGCGTGTCCATGCCGCGCATAGTAGGGCGGCCGCGGCGCCACGGCCAGCCGGCCGGCCTTTGCGGGCCACACCGCAATATGTTACTATATCGGAACATATTGCATCCCCGGGAGGCTCCGATGCGCGACGCGGCCGCGAGGCAAGCCATGGACGAGGTCAACAGGATCTTCGAGGAGCAGGTTGTCGGCCAGGGCCGGTTCGAGGCCCTGGACCAGGTCTACACCCGCGATGCCCTCATCCTGCCGCCGGGCGGCGAGGCGGTGCAGGGGCTGGAGGCGATCCGCGCATTCTGGCAGCAGGCGGCCCGCAGCCTTGGCGTGACCGCCTGCCGCCTGCGGCCGTTCGAGACCACCATCCTGGGCGAGATGGCCTGCGAGGTCGCGCGGGGGGGAGATTGTCACCGGCAGCGCCATCATCCCCATCCAGTATGTCGTGCTGTGGAAATGCGGGGATGGCGGCTGGAAATGGCACCGCGACATCTGGAACACCTCCGCCTGAGGCGGCGGCGGCCTGGCACAGGGTTGAAGGCATGGGCTGACGCAGCCCCGCCAGTCATGCTAGCGCGGCCCCGGTTTGGAACAAGGGCCTCGGGTCACGATGCAAGTGCTTCTGGTGGGCGGCGGCGGCCGCGAACATGCCCTGGCCTGGGCGCTCTCCGGCTCCGGCCTGCTGGGCAAGCTCTGGGTGGCGCCGGGCAATGCGGGCATCGCCGAGATCGCCGAATGCGTGGCGATCGGCGCCGAGGATGTCGCCGGGCTGGTGGCCTTCGCCCAGGCGCAGGCGGTGGACCTGGTGGTGGTGGGGCCGGAGGCGCCACTGACGCTGGGGCTGGCCGATGCCTGCGCCGCAGCCGGGATCCGCTGCTTCGGCCCCAGCGCCGCCGCCGCGAAGCTGGAGGGCAGCAAGGCCTTCACGCGGGAGGTGACCACCGCCGCCGGCGTGCCCGGCGCCGAATGGGCCCGCTTCACGGATGCCGCCGAGGCCCGCGCCTATGTCCGGCGGAAGGGTGCGCCGATCGTGGTGAAGGCCGATGGCCTGGCCGCCGGCAAGGGCGTGGTGGTGGCCGCCACGCTGGCCGAGGCCGAGCAGGCCATCACCGAGATCATGGAGGAGCGCGTGCACGGCGCGGCCGGCGCCGAGATCCTGATCGAGGAATGCCTGATGGGGCAGGAGGTCTCCTTCTTCGCGCTGTGCGACGGCACCACCGCCCTGCCCATGGCCGCCGCGCAGGACCACAAGCGCGTGGGCGATTGCGACACCGGCCCCAACACCGGCGGCATGGGCGCCTATTCCCCGCCGCCCGCCTTCACGCCCGAGATCGAGGCGCAGGTGATGGACCGCATCATCCGCCCGACCCTGGCGGAGATGGCGAAGCGCGGCACGCCTTTCCGCGGCGTGCTGTTCGCCGGGCTGATGCTGACGGAAAGCGGTCCGCGCCTGATCGAGTTCAATGTCCGCTTCGGCGACCCGGAATGCCAGGTGCTGATGCTGCGCCTGCAATCCGACCTGCTGGCCGCGCTGCTGGCCGCCTGCGATGGCGAGCTGGACCGCTTCGCCCTGCGCTGGTCGGAGGAGGCGGCGATGGTGGTGGTGATGGCGGCGAAGGGCTACCCGGGCGCCTACCAGAAGGGCAGCGTCATCGAGGGGCTGGAGCGGGCGGCGCAGGTGCCGGGCGCGCAGGTCTTCCATGCCGGCACGGCGCGGGACGCGCATGGCAGCCTGGTGGCCACGGGCGGGCGTGTGCTCGGCGTCGCCGCCAGCGGCGCCACCCTGGCCGAGGCGCGGGGCGCGGCCTATGCGGCGGTGGATGCCGTGAACTGGCCGGAGGGCTTCTGCCGCCGCGACATCGGCTGGCGCGCCCTGAACTGACGGAAGGAAGATGGGGTCCAGGGGAATTCCTTCCCCTGGCCTTGCTTGCTTACGCGTTCGCCGCCCCGATGAACGCCGCGAAGGCCGCGAGCTGCTTGCGGATCACCTCGCGCGTGCCTTCGTCGGTCAGCCGGCCGTCCTGCACGCGCTGCTGCACGGAGGCCACCATCACCTCCGGCTTGTTCAGCACCCGCGCGTCGAGGAACACCGCCACCTGGCGCAGGTGGTACTGCGCGCGCACCCCGCCCAGCACGCTCATCGAGGCGCTCTGGATGGCCATCGGCTTGCCGGCGAAGGGGGTGTCGGGCAGGCGGGAGAGCCAGTCGATGCCGTTCTTCAGCACGCCGGGGATGGAGTAGTTGTATTCCGGCGTGACGATGATGATGCCGTCCGCGGCGGCGATGGCCTCGCCCATGGCGGTGACGGCGGCGGGGAAACCCTGCGCCTGCACATCGGAATTGTAGAGCGGGATGTCGCCCAGGCCCTCGAGCGCGGTCAGCGTCATGCCCTCGGGCGCCAGCTCCGGCAGGGTGCGCTGGAGGGCGGCGTTGTAGCTGCCGGCGCGCAGGCTGCCGCACAGGGTGACGACGGAAAGCGGACGGGTCATGCGGGTTCCTCGGTTCGGGGCGTGGAGGGCGGCGGGGGCCGGCCCTGGCCCATGCTGCGCTGCAGGGCGGTGCGCATCTCCGCCATCGTGTAGGGCTTGCTGATGACCTCGCTCGACCGGAAGCGGTCGGGGAAGGCATCGGCCTCGCCATAGCCGGTGGCGAAGACGAAGGGGATGCCGCGCGCCAGCAGGGCATCGGCCACGGGGAAGCTGCTCTCGCGGCCCAGATTGACGTCGAGCAGCGCCACCTGGGGCACGGCATGCTCCAGCATCCGCAGCGCCGCCTGGACGGAGGAGGCGACATCCACCGCCGTGCCCCCCAGGCGCCGCAGCTGGTCCTCGGCATCCATGGCGATCAGCAGGTTGTCCTCCACCAGCAGCACGCGGCCGGAGAAGGAAAACTCCGCCGGGGCAGCCGGAAGGGCGTGCTGTGCCTCCACCGCCGCCTCCGTGCCGCGCCGCACATAGCTGGCCGGCAGCAGGAAGCGGGCCTGCACGCCGGACAGGTGGTAGTGCAGCTCCGCCTCGCCCTTCAGGTCGTGCGGCAGGGCGCGCTCGACGATGGTGGTGCCGAAGCCCTGGCGCCGCGGCGGCTGCACGGGCGGCCCGCCTTCCTCGGTCCAGCGGATCTCCAGCGCCTCCTCGGGCGTGAAGCGCCAGCGCACCTGCACATGGCCGTGGCCGTCGCACAGCGCGCCATACTTGGCGGCGTTGGTCATCATCTCGTGCATGACCAACGCGAGGGTGGTGTAGGCCACCGGCTCGAGCAGCACAGGCGGGCCGTCCAGCCGCACCCGGTCGCGGCCATTGGCGGCGTAGGCGGCGGCCTCGGAGCGGATCAGCTCCTCCAGCGGCGCCGCGCGCCAGCGGTCGGTGGTGATCTGCTCATGCGCGCGCGCCAGCGCCTGGATGCGGCCGCCGATCATGCCGGCGAACTCGTCCACCGAGCCGGCATGGCCGCGGGTCTGGTTCACCAGGCCGCGGATCAGGCCGAGGATGTTGCGCACCCGGTGGTTCAGCTCGGCGATCAGGATCTCCTGCCGCTCCTGCGCCACGCGGCGCTCGCGCTCCGCCATGTCGGTGAGCTGCAGCACGACCTCGAGCAGCGTCACCCGCAGGCGCTCGGCCATCATCAGGTCGCTCTCGGTCCAGGGGCGGCTCTGGCCCTCGACCGTCTCCTGCCAGGCGGCGAAGCTCTTGCGCGGCGTCAGGCGCGGCCCGTTCGGCCCCAGCGCCACCGGCTTGCTCGGGTCGCCCGCCCAGGTGACGGACTGCGTCACGGCACGGCGGAAGAACACCAGGTAGTCGCGCGGGGCGCGGGAGAGCGGGATGGCGAGCAGCCCGGCGGCGCGCTGCGCGTAGTCGGCCGCCGGCGGGTGCATCTCCCCCAGCCGGTGGGTGGCGTAGATGGTGCCCGAGGCGGCGCGGTGCAGGAAGCGGACGATGCCGGAGAATTCCTCCACCGTCGGCGTGTGGCCGTGCAGCGCGGTGCCGGTGCTGCTCCACAGCCCGATGCCGTCGCAGCCGATGACCTCGGCCAGCGTCTCGAGGAACTCGGCGAGCGAGCTGCTGCCGGGGCGCATGGCGCCGAGCGAGGCCATCAGCCGGTGGTGCACGCGGTTGGCCTGCGCCTCGCGCGAGAGATCCTCCTCCCGCTCGCGGCTTTCCAGGGCGAGGGAGAAGATCTGGCCGAACAGCTCGGCCGCGGTGCGGCGCTCGAAGGGCACGCGCAGCGGCTCGGTGTTGTGGCAGGCGATCAGCCCCCAGAGCCGGCCCTTGCGCAGCACCGAGATCGACATGGAGGCCTTGATCCCCATGTTGCGCAGATACTCGATGTGGATGGGCGAGACGCTGCGCAGCACGCTGAGCGAGAGGTCGAGCGGCTGCTGGCGCGAATCGAGCAGCGGCAGCACCGGCACCGGCGCCAGCTCCGTGTCGGTGATCAGGCGCAGCAAGTTGCGCTCGTAGAGCAGCCGGGCCTGGCGCGGGATGTCGGAGGCCGGGAAGTGCAGCCCCATGAAGGAGGGCATGAAGCTGGCGGTCGATTCGGCGATCACCTCGCCCGCCCCGTCATGGTCGAAGCGGTAGAGCATGACGCGGCCGAAGCCGGTCAGCGCGCGGATCTGCCGCACCGCCTCGCGGCAGAGGCCGTCGAACCCCTCCACCTGGTGCAGCCGGGCGATCATGCCGCGCACCGTGGTGCCGGCCTCCAGCGCGTCCTCCAGGTCGGAGGGCTCGCCCTCCAGCACGATCATCTCGCCCGCCATGTGGATGGCGAGGTCGTAGGGCGGCTGCCCTTCCTGCAGCACCACGCCGAACAGGCGCTCCACCGCGTTGGGGCCGCGCAGCAGGTGCAGCCGGCCGCCGATCTGGTGCAGCGCCTCGCGCGTCAGCAGGCGGGAGAGGAAGCTGCCGAACAGGGCCTCGGGCGCCTGGCCCAGATGCGCCTCGATGTTGGCGGAGGTCCGCCGGACCACCCAGTCCGAAGTGACCGCGACCAGGAAGCCGATCGGCTGAACGCCACCCAGCAGGTGGATCGGCTCGCGGTCGCAATTCGTCAGGTCGACGGCCTGTGTCAGAGAGAGGTCGCCCAGGTCTTCACGCATGCAGCATTGGCTCAGCGGTCCTTTCGCGACGCAGGGCCGCCAGGAAGTGGTCGAAGGCCAGGCGCGCGCCATGCGCCGCCTCGGGCCAGAGGTGCGAGCCGGGGAGAGCCTGCTCCAGCAGCGGCAGGAAGGCCGGCCAGCCTCCCGTCCCCGGGTCGTGGGCCAGGTAGGCCGTGGCCCCCCGTGCTTCCGGCAGGGCCGCAGCCTGGCGCAGCAGCATGGCATTGCCGAGCCGCGAGCCCTCCAGCACATAGGCGGCGCCCAGTGCCTCTTCCACCCCGGCGAAGGCGAGGGGCGGGCTGTCGGGCGCGGCCATGCCGAGCGCCGCGAGATCGGCGGCCAGGGCGGCGGCGCGGCGGCGGCGGGGCCAGTCCGGCAGCCTGGCGGCGAGGCCCGCGGCGTCGCAGGCGGCTTCCAGGGCCGGCAGGGCGCGGGCATGGGCGCGGAGAAAGCCGCGATAGCCGGCGAGGGTGCCGAGGTCGTGGTCGCTACCCAGGGCATCGGCGGCGTCGTGCCGGGACCGGGTTTCCTGCCGCAGGTGCCAGCGCAGGCCGGTACGCCGGGATTCGGTGCCCAAAGGGGCCATGATGCGTCGTCTCTCCGAGCCTGCCCGGTTGCAGGCCCACCTATAAGCACTTCCTCCCAAATGGGGGATCAACCCTGCGGGATGGAGCGCAGGGGTTGAGACCGGCCGCACGGAAACGGGGCCGCACGGAAACGGGGAGGGAGGTTGCCGGCCGGGAGGGTTTCCGGGCTAAACTCCAACGTGGAGCCTTGCCCCTATAAAGCGAGGAAGTTGGAGGAAGACAAGAATGACTGCATTGACCCGCCGCGCGGCGCTCTCGCTGGGTGCCCTCGGCGCCGCCGGCCTCGGCGCGGCCGCGCTGGCCCGGCCGGCCCTGGCCCAATCCGGCTTCCCCAACCGCCCGATCCGCATGCTGGTGCCCTGGGGCGCCGGCGGCACCACCGATGTCCAGATGCGCGCCTTCTGCGAGGTGGCCTCGGCCAGGCTGGGCCAGCCGGTGGTGGTGGAGAACCGCTCCGGCGCCGGCGGCATCCTCGGCCCGCAGGCGCTGCTGAACGAGAAGCCGGACGGCTACACCCTCTCGCAGATGCCGATCAGCGTGTTCCGCTATCCGCACATGGCCGCGCGCGCGCCCTTCGACCCGATGAAGGATTTCACCTGGGTCAGCCACCTGACCGGCTACCTGTTCGGCATCGTGGTCCGCGCCGACGCGCCCTGGAACACGCTCGACGAGTTCATCGCCGATTCGAAGAAGAACCCGGGCAAGTTCACCTACGGCACCCCCGGCGTCGGCACCTCGCTGCACATCACCATGGAGCAGATCGCCGGGCAGAAGGGGGTGGAGTGGGTGCACGTGCCCTTCCGCGGCTTCGCCGAGAACCTCACCTCGCTGCTCGGCGGCCAGACCCATGCGCTGGCCGACAGTTCCGGCTGGGCGGAGATGGTGAAGGACGGCCGGGTGAAGCTGCTCGTCACCTGGGGCCCCTCGCGCGCCAAGCGCTTCCCCGAGACGCCGACGCTGAAGGAAAGCGGCATCGACATCGTCTCCACCTCGCCCTACGGCGTCGCCGGGCCGAAGGGGATGGACCCCGCGGTGGTGAAGGTGCTGGACGAGGCCTTCCGCGTGGCGGTGAACGACCCGAAGCACGTCGCCATCCTCGACCGCTACGACATGCCGGTGATCTACATGGGGCCGGAGGAATATGCCGCCTTCGCGCAGAAGACCAACACCGAGGAGAAGGCGATGATCGACCGGCTCGGGCTGAAGCTCTGAGCCGCGCCGCCCGGCCGCGCCTTGGCGGCGGGCCGGGCGGGCCTCATCCTGGGGGCGATCCACGCGCAGGAGAGCCCCCATGGACGCACCCATCCCCGAGCGCTCCATCCCTGAGCGGCCCGTCGCCGCCGAGCCCGCCGCCGAGCCCGCCGCCGGCCTCGACCGGCACGGCTTCCGCCCCAGGGACCCGTGGCGGCCGGAGGGGTGCCGGCGGGTGGCGCTGGTGCTGCAGGGGGGAGGGGCGCTCGGCGCCTACCAGGCCGGGGTGTACGAGGCGCTCGCCGAGGCGGGCGTGGCGCTGGACTGGATCGCCGGCGTCTCGATCGGCGCGATCAACGGCGCGCTGATCGCCGGCAACCCGCCGGAGAGGCGCGTGGCGGCGCTGCACAGCTTCTGGGACCGTGTCACCAGCGAGCGCATCTGGCCCCAGGCCCTGCCGGATGGCGACCTCTTCCGCCAGTGGCGGCACGAGGCCTCGGCGGTGCTGACCATGCTGCAGGGCCAGCCCGGCTTCTTCACGCCGAACCGGCCCAACCCGTGGTTCTCGCTGCCCGGCGCGCGCACCGCGACCGCCTTCTACGACAGCGCGCCCCTGCGCGAGACGCTGCGCGAGCTGGTGGATTTCGACCTGCTGAACGATGGGCGCATCCGCTTCTCGGTCGGCGCCGTGAACGTCGCCACCGGCAATTTCGCCTTCTTCGACAGCAGCCGCATGCGCATCACCGAGGCGCACATCATGGCCTCCGGCGCGCTGCCGCCGGCGCTGCCCATGGTGCAGGTGGGAACCGACTGGTTCTGGGATGGCGGCCTTGTCTCCAACACGCCCCTGCAGCACCTGCTGGAGAATCTGGAGGGGCGCAACACCCTGGCCTTCCAGGTGGACCTGTTCAGCGCGCGGGGGCTGGTGCCGCGCTCCATGCCGGGCGTGATGTCGCGCGAGAAGGACATCCGCTACAGCAGCCGCACCCGCATGGTGACGGACATCTACCGCCGCCAGCGCCAGCTGGAGGTGGAGCTGCGGCGGGCGCTGGAGATGGTGCCGCCCGAGCGGCTGGACGAGGGCCAGAAGGCGCTGAAGGCGCAGCTGGAGCGGATGCCGGAGGTGGTGATCCTGCAGCTGATCTACCAGCAGCAGGCCTTCGAGGGGCAGGCGAAGGACTACGAGTTCTCCACCACCTCCATGCACGCCCACTGGCAGAGCGGGCTGGAGGACACCCGCGCCACGCTGCGGCACGGCAACTGGCTGGTGATGCCGCCGCCCGGCAGCGGCATCCAGGTGCACGACATCCACCGGCCCTGAGGCTACGGCCCCGGGGCCGCCGCTCAGGCTGCTCCGGGCGGCGCCAGCGCCGCGCGGCGCGGGCAGCCGAGGGCGTGGTCGTTGAACAGGCCGGCCGCCTGCATCCAGGCATGGACCGTCACCGCGCCGACGAAGCGGAAGCCCCGCCGCTTCAGCGCCTTCGACAGCGCCTCGGATTCGGCGCTGCTGGCGGCCACATGCGTGCCGTCGCCGAGCCGCGGCACGCCGCCGACGAAGCCCCAGGCGAAGGCCGCGAAATCCTCCCCCGCCGCCATCATCTGCAGATAGGCGCGGGCATTGCCGATCGTCGCCTCGATCTTGGCGCGGGAGCGGATGATGCCGGCATCCTGCACCAGCGCCTCCACCCGGGCGGCGTCGTAGGCGGCCACCGCCTCCGGGTCGAACCCCGCGAAGGCGGCGCGGAAGCCCTCGCGGCGGTGCAGGATGGTCCGCCAGGAAAGCCCGGCCTGGAAGCTCTCCAGCACCAGCAGCGCCCAGAGCGCGCGGCTGTCGCGCAGGGGCACGCCCCATTCGGTGTCGTGGTAGGCCGCCATCACCGGGTCGCCCTCGGCCCAGGCGCAGCGCGCGCAGCCGCTCATGGCGCGGCCACCGCCGCCATGGGGGGGAAGTGCTCGACATGTGTCTCCGCCGTGCGGCCGAGATAGACCGCCCGCCGCCCGGCGAGGGAGACGATGTAGCCCACGCACCCGGCAGCGCGCGCCCTGGCGCAGAAGCCCTGGTAGCTGTAGCCGGGCGCCTGGCGCTGCGCCTCCCCGATGGCGGCGCGCAGGGCGGCGGTGTCGAACGCGGCCGCGATGGGGCCTTCCTGCGGGGGCTGCGGCAGGACCAGGCTTTCCCCGTCCGCACGGTAGTAGGTGGCGCTGGCGCTGCGAAAATCGACCGCGTAGCTCTCGAAGCCGGCGCGGCCCAGCCGGTCCAGGATCTCGGGGAAGTGCAGGGTGCCGGCCTCGGCGCCGTCGAGGCAGGCCTGGGCCACGGCGCGGGAGGTGTCGTCCATCGGATTCATCCGGGGTGTGGGGTTGCGGGAGGTCAGTCGACCGCCACGCCGGTGATGCCGAGCCGCGCCACGGTCCGCTCCAGCAGGTCGCGCAGGGTCTCGCGCTCGGCGGGGGAGAGGTGGGCGAAGCACTCGGCCTCGTTGCGGTCGGCGAGGCGGGCCAGCTCGGGCACGAAGGCGGTGGCCGATTCGGTCAGGCCGAGGGTCTGCGCCCGCCCATCCGCCGCGCTCGGCGCGCGGAGGAGCAGGCCCTTGCCGATCAGCCGGTCGGCGAGGCGGGTGATGGCGCCGCGCGTCATGCCCATCCGCGTGGCGAGCTGGCTGGGCGGCAGGGGCGGCTGCCCGTACAGCATGCGCAGGAGCGCCCATTCGGCCACCGTCACCCCCCGCGCGGCGAGCTTGCGGGCGAAGGCGTGCGAGACATGGTTCGACACCTGGCGGATCCGGTAGCCGAGATGGTCGGTCAGTTCGGGGAGGGGCTGCGGCATGGGGATATGATCGATTTCCTAGGAAACTATACGACCGGTGCGTTCCGGGAAACAGGAAATCGCCGTGCCGCGAAGGGGCGGGGCGCCGGCCCCGCCGCCTCCGCTCAGCCGGCCGGCGGGTCCCAGGCGCGCACGGGCGGCAGGTTGCCGGTGAACTTCTCCACCTCCAGCGCGGTGAGCTGCCCCGTGCAGCCCTGGGCGAGGCGCGAGGTGCCAACGTCCCGCGTCAGCACGTTCGGGTTGCCGTGCACGCAGAGCGGGCTTTCATCGTTCGGGTCCTCGGGGTCGTACCAGGCGCCGGTGGCGAGCTGCACCACGCCGGGCATCACCGCCTCGCTCAGCGCCGCCGCCGCCAGGCAGGCGCCACGGGCGTTGTGCAGCCGCACGATGTCGCCCTCGGCGATGCCGCGCGCCGCGGCGTCCTGGGGGTGGAGGCGCACCACCTCCCGCCCGCGCCGCTTGGAGGCGGCGCTGGTGCCACCGAAATCGAGCTGGCTGTGCAGCCGGGTGGCGGGCTGGTTGGCCACCAGCCAGAGCGGCGCGCCGGGGGCAGGGGTGTCAGTGGGCGCCAGCCAGGCGGGGTGGCCGGGGCAGTCATCGTAGCCGAAGCCGGCGATGGTCTCGGAGAAGATCTCGATGCGGCCGCTCGGCGTGGGCAGCGGGTTCGCCGCGGGGTCCTCGCGGAAGGCGCGCAGGATTCCGCCATCATCCGGCGCCTGGGGCAGGGCCAACTCGCCGTCCTGCCAGAATTCCTCGAAGGAAGGCGCCGTCTCGCCGCGTTCGGCCAGTGCCGCGCGGGTGGTCTCGTAGAGGTGGCGCAGCCAGCCGCGCGCGTCGCGCCCCTCGGTGAACGCCGCCTCGCAGCCCAGCCGCTCCGCAAGGCCGGCGAAGATGGCGTAGTCGTCCCGCGCCTCGCCGAAGGGCTTTGCGAGTTGGTGCATGGCGACGAGCAGCGGGTCGTTGGGCGAGCCGGCGATGTCCTCCCGCTCCAGCGAGAGGGTGGCGGGCAGCACGATGTCGGCGTGCCGGGCGGTGGCGGTCCAGGCGCTCTCATGCACCACCAGCGTGTCGACGCGGGCGAAGGCGCGGCGCAGCCGGTTGATGTCCTGGTGGTGGTGGAAGGGGTTGCCGCCCGCCCAGTAGACCAGCTTGATACCGGGGTAGGCCAGGCGCTGGCCGTTGTAGTCGAAGGGCGCGCCGGGGTTCAGCAGCATGTCGCTGATGCGCGCCACGGGGATGAAGTCCCGCACCCCGTTCTTCCCCTGCGGCAGGCCGGCGATCGGCACCGCATTGGCCCGCTTGCCGTAGTGCGCGATGGCGCCGAGCGCGTAGTTGTAGCCGCCGCCGGGCAGGCCGATCTGCCCCAGCATCGCCGCCAGCACGGCGGCCATCCACACCGGCTGCTCGCCATGCTCGGCGCGCTGGAGGGAATGCGCCATGGAGATGAGGGTGCGGGTGCCGGCCGCGTCCCGCGCCAGTTGCCGGATGCGCTCGGCCGGGATGCCGCAGAGGGCGGAAGCCCAGGCGGCGTCCTTCGGCTGGCCGTCGGCGGCGCCGGTCAGGTAGGGGGCGAAGCGGTCCCAGCCGGTGCAGTGGGTGGCGAGGAAGGCCGTGTCGTGCAGCCCCTCGGCCAGCAGGGTGTGCGCCATGCCGAGCATCAGCGCCGTGTCGGTGCCGGGGGTGATGGGCAGCCACTCGGCGCCCGCCTCCTCCGGCAGGTCGTCGCGCAGCGGCCCGATCAGCACGAAGCGGGTGCCGCGCGCCGCCGCCGCCGCCATGGCGCCGCGCTCGACATGGCGGGAGACGCCGCCGCTGGCCACCGCGCTGTTCTTCACCGCCATGCCGCCGAAGGAGAGCACCAGCCCGGTGTGCCCGACGATCTGCTCCCAGGTGACGTTGCGGCGCGTGACCGCCTCGAACGGCCCCAGGATGTGCGGGATGATCACCGCCGAAGCGCCGGCGCTGTAGCTGTTGACCGAGCGGACATAGCCGCCGAGGGCGATGTTGAGGAACCGGTGGATCTGGCTCTGCGCATGGTGGAAGCGCCCGGCGCTGGCCCAGCCATAGGAGCCGCCGAACACCGCCTGCGGCCCGTGCGAATCCCGCACCCGCGCCAGCTCGCCCGCCAGCAGCGCCAGCGCCTTCTCCCAGGAGACGGGGACGAACGCCTCCCGCCCGCGCGCCGTGCTGGGGCCGGGGCCGTGCTCCAGCCAGCCCCGCCGCACCATGGGCTGCGCGATGCGCGCCCGGTGGCGCAGCGCCTCCGGGAAGTTTTGTAAGATCGGCGAGGGGTCGGGGTCCGCCGGATGGGGCTCCACCACCAGCGCGCCGTCCTGCCAGCCGGCCCGGAAGGCACCCCAATGCGCGGCATGTGGCCGCATCGCGCCATCCTGTTCCGTCATCGCCTGCTCCTCGCCAACAGGGCCAGCCGGTGAGATTGCCGGGGCCCGGCCCCATATGAGAGGGAGTGTGCGGCCGCCGGCCCGGCCTGTCACCCCGCTTCGGGGGTGGGGCAACCCGGCGCCTCTGCCCGGCATTGCCGTGGCAGCAACCCGAGGGAGAGTGAATTGGCGCTGCTGCTGAACATCCTGTGGAACGTCTTCGCCCTCGGCTTCGTCACGGCGGCGATGTGGCTGCTGGCCGCGGTGCTGATGACCATCACCATCATCGGCATCCCCTGGGCGCGCGCCTGCGTGACGATGGCGAGCTATTCCTTCCTCCCCTTCGGCCGCAGCCTGGTCTCGCGCGAGGACCTGACGGGCGTCCCCTCCATCGGCACCGGGCCGCTGGGGCTGCTGGCCAACCTGATCTGGTTCCTGCTGGCCGGCATCTGGCTGTGCATCTCGCACCTGACTCTGGCGGCGGCGATGGCCGTCACCATCATCGGCCTGCCGCTGGCCTGGGCGCATCTGAAGCTGGCCGGTGCCGCCATCTTCCCCGTGGGCAAGCGCGTGGTGCCGAACGATGTGGCGGATGCCGTCTCGCTCGGCCGCGGCCGCGATGCCTGGGGGCGGATGCGCGGCGGCTGAGCGCGCCCGCCATGGCCGATCCCGACATCCTGGTGGTGGGGGCCGGCGCCGCCGGCCTGGCGGCGGCGCGCGCCATCCGCGCCGCCGGGCATGGCGTGCGGGTGCTGGAGGCGCGGCACCGCCCGGGCGGCCGCGCCTGGACCGACAGCACCACCCTGGCCGCGCCCTTCGACCTCGGCGCCACCTGGCTGCACCAGGCGCTGGACAACCCGCTGGCGCCGCTCGCCGCCGGCGCCGCGCCCTTCGACCATGATGCGGTGCGCCGCCATCTCTGCCTGATCGACGGCCGCCCCGCCGCCGAGGCGGAGATGGCCGATTACGACGCCACCTACGCCGCCTTCCACGCCCGCCTGCGCGCCGCCCTGCCGGAGGCGCCGCCCGGCGCCTCGGCGGCCGATTTCGCCCCGCGCGGCGGCCCCTGGGATGCCATGGTGGCGCATTGGGAAGGGCCCGTCATCTGCGCCGCGCCGCTGGCCGAAATGGACCTGCGGGACTTCCTCGACACCCAGCTCGACGCGCCGAACTGGCTGCTGCCGCAGGGCATCGGGAATTTCCTCTCCGGCCTCGCCGCCGGCCTGCCCATCGCCTATGGCGCGGCGGTGGAGCGGCTGGAATGGGGCCGCGCCGGGGGGGTGGTGGCGGAGGGCGCCTTCGGCCGCGTCTCGGCCCGCGCCGCCATCGTGACCCTCCCCACCGCCCTGCTCGCCGCCGGCGCGCTGCGCTTCGACCCGCCCCTGCCGGCGGAGAAGGAGCAGGCGGCGCACGACCTGCCGCTCGGCCTGCTGAACAAGATCGGCCTGCGCGCGGCGGGGGAGGACCGGCTGGGCCTCGCCCCCTTCACCGGGCTGGAGCGGCGGGTGGAGCGGGAGGATGAGGCGGCGATGACCTTCATCGCCTGGCCCTTCGGCCAGGACCATCTGATGGGCTTCCTCGGCGGCCCCGCCGCCTGGGAGGCCAGCCGCGAGGGCCCCGCCGCGCTGGAGGCGCTGGCCCGGGCGGAGCTGCGCGCGGCCTTCGGCCCCCGCGCCGATGCCGCGCTGCGCGGCGCCCCGGTGCTGGCCAGCGACTGGGGCAACGACCCCTATGCGCGCGGTGCCTACTCCCATGCCCGGCCCGGCCGGGCCGCGGCCCGTCGCATCCTGGGCACGCCGCTGGCCGGCGGGCGGCTCTGCTTCGCCGGCGAGGCCTGCCACCCGCGCCTCGCCGCCACGGTGGGCGGCGCGTGGGAGAGCGGCGAATGGGCCGCCCATGCGGCCCTGGCGGCCCTGGCGGCCCTGGCCGGCGTCCCTCCGGAACCAGTGAGATGAACACAGGCTTAAAGTTTCGCTCAGGCTGCCTTATCTGCTGCACCGCATGACGGATCAGGCAGAGCAGGCGGGCTACGACCGTCAGGACGACACGCTGCGGCTGCGCGGGGCGATGACCACGCGGCAGGTGGGCGGGCTGTGGGAGCCGCTGCTGAAGGCCGCGCGGGGCGCGCGGCGGCTGGACCTCTCCGGCGTCACGGCGCTCGACACCACCGGCGCCGCCCTGGTGCTGCGCGGCGCCGCCGTGGCGGGCGATGCCCCGATGGAGGGCGCCAGCGCGCCCGTCTCGGCCGTGCTGAAGCGGGCGCAGGATGCGCTGGCGGCTCCGCGCCCGGCCGCCGGCCCGAAGCCGCTGCCCTTCGTCGGCCGCGTCGGCGCCTGGGGGGTGGGGGGCCTGCGCGCCTTCCGCGCCTCCACCGGCTTCCTCGGCGAGACGGTGCTGATGGGGCTGGCCGTGCTGCCCCAGCCGCGCCGACTGCGCGTGGCCGACCTGCTGCGCCACCTGGACGAGGCGGGGCTGCGCGCCTTCCCGCTGGCGATCCTGCTCGGCACGCTGATCGGCGTCATCCTGGCCTTCCAGTCCTCCATCCCGATGCGGCAGTTCGGCGCCGAGATCTTCATCCCGCCGCTGGTCGGCATCTCGCTGATCCGCGAGCTGGGGCCGCTGATCGCCGCCATCATCGTCGCCGGCCGCACCGGTTCGGCCTATGCCGCCGAACTCGGCACCATGACGGTGAACGAGGAGGTGGACGCGCTGCGCATCATGGGCGTCGATCCGGTGAGCATGCTGGTGCTGCCGCGCCTCGTCGCGGCGCTGCTGGTGATGCCGGTGCTGGCGCTGGTGGTGAACCTCACTGGCCTGTTCGGCATGGGCGTGGTGATGGGCACGCTGGGCTTCCCCCCCGCCCTGGTGCTGAACCAGCTCAGCCAGTGGCTGACGCTGGGCTCGCTGCTGGGGGGGCTGTTCAAGGCGGGCGTGTTCGGGCTGGTCATCGCCGGCATCGGCTGCCGCGCCGGGCTCGGCGCCGGGCGCGGGCCGCGCGCGGTGGGCGATGCCGCCACCCAGGCCGTGGTGGGCGGCATTGTCGCCACCGTGGTGCTGGACGGGCTGTTCGCCGTCCTCTTCTACCGTCTGGGATGGTGAGCGGCATGGCCGAGCAGAAGGAGGCCCCCGCCGTCGTCGGCGTGCGCGGCCTGACCATGGCCTTCGGGTCCAACGTGCTGTTCCGCGACGTCACCTTCGACGTGCGCAAGGGCGAGGTCTTCGTCATCCTCGGCGGCTCGGGCTGCGGCAAGTCCACCCTGCTGAAGCTGCTGATCGGCCTCTACCGGCCGAGCGAGGGCGAGATCCGCATCCTGGGCGAGAACCTCGATGCCGCGCGCGGGCGGGAGCGGCGCGAATTGCTCTCGCGCCTCGGCGTCATGTGGCAGTCCGGCGCGTTGTTCGGCAGCATGACCCTGCTGGAGAACGTGATGCTGCCGCTGGAGGAGCACACCCGCCTGCCGCGCGCGGCGCGTGAGGAGGTGGCGCGCGTCAAGCTCGGCCTGGTCGGCCTGTCGGACGCCGCCAACCGGCTGCCGGCCGAGATCTCGGGCGGCATGGCCAAGCGCGCCGGCATCGCCCGCGCCATGGCGCTGGACCCGCCGCTGCTGTTCCTCGACGAACCCTCCGCCGGGCTCGACCCCATCACCTCCGCCGGCCTCGATCAGCTGATCCGGGACCTCGCGCGCGACCTCGGGACCACCTTCATCGTCGTGACCCACGAATTGCAGAGCATCCTGGCCATCGGCGACCGCTGCATCATGCTGGACAAGCAGGCCAAGGGCATGATCGCCGAGGGCGACCCGCGCGAGCTGCGCGACCACGCGACGCACCCCACCGTGCGCGCCTTCTTCCGCCGGGAGGCGGCCTGAGCCATGGCGAGTTCCAGCAGCCTCTATGTCCGCGTCGGCGCCCTGATCCTGGTCGGGCTGGCGCTCGGCCTCGGCTTCCTGCTGTTCCTGACGGGCGGCGGCTTCGGCCGGCAGAGCATCGTCTTCGAGACCTACCTGCAGGAGAGCGTCACCGGCCTCGAGGTCGGCGCGCCGGTGCGCTACCGCGGCGTGCAGATCGGCCAGGTGAGCCAGGTGGGGCTGGTCAACGCCGCCTATCCGCCGGGCAGCCGCGACGCGGCGCTGGAGGCCTTCCAGCTCGTGCTGGTGCGCCTCTCGCTCGACCCCGCCAAGGCCACGGTGCGCACCGAGGACCAGGCGATGCGGGCGGTGGAGCGCGGGCTGCGCGCCCGGCTCTCCAGCCAGGGCATCACCGGCGTCGCCTATATCGAGCTGGACTTCGTCAGCCCCGAGCGATTCCCGCCGCGCGAGGTGCCCTGGGAGCCGGACTACCCGGTGGTGCCCTCCATGCCCTCCACCGTGGCGCAGGTGCAGAACGCGGCGGAGGCCATCCTGTCCCGCATCCAGCAGGCGCCGCTGGAGCAGCTGCTGGACGATGTCAGCGGCATTGTCCGCACCCTGCGCACCCAGGTGGACGAAGGCGACTTCGCTCACCTTCTGGCCGAGGCGGCGCAGACCATGGCGCTGCTGCGCCAGGTGGTGCAGAGCTCCGACGTGCCCGCCATGGTGGCCGAGTTGCGCGGCGTGGCGGCCGACCTGCGCACCACCTTCGCCGGCCCCGAGATCCGCGAGGCGCTGGCCAACACCGGCGCCGCCACCGAGGAGATGCGCCGCGCCCTGACCCGGCTGCCCGCCGTCATCGGCGCGCTGGAGCAGACGGCGCGGGCGGCGCGCAACACCACGCAGGACACCAATGCCGACCTCGCGCCGATCCTGCGCGACCTGCGCGCCGTGGTGAGCAATTTGCGCGACACCACCGAGACGCTGCGCCGCGCCCCCGGCCAGGCCATCTTCGGCGCGCCGCCGCCGCCGCCCGCCAACCGCTGATGAGAGCCCCCCGCATGAACCGACGCCTGCTGCTCCTGGCCCTGCCTGCGCTGGCTTCGCTGCCCCTGGGCGCCTGCAGCGTCATCCCCGAACGGCCCTATGTGGAGACGAAGCGCTTCCCGCTCGACCCGCGGCGCGACGGGCCGCCGGCCCGGCGGGGGCGGGGGCGCGTGCTGCAGGTGCGGCTGATGCGCGCCGCTCCCGGCCAGGACACGCGCGGCCTGCGCACGCTGCGGGAGGACGGCACCATCTCGGTCGATTTCTACGCCGAATGGAGCGCGCCGCCGGTGGAGCTGGCCGAGGAGGCGATGCGCCGCTGGCTCTCCGCCTCCGGCCTGTTCAACGGCGTGGTGGCCACCGGCAGCCGCGTCAGCCCCGATCTGGTGCTGGAGAGCGAGTTGACAGCGCTACATGCCGATCTGGCGAAGGGCGAGGCGGTGGCCGGGCTGTCCGTGGTGCTGCTGCGCGAGACGGGCGGCGATGCGCAGCTTCTCACCCAGCTCGCCATCCGCGGCACGGCGCCGCTGCCGCCGCAGCGGCCGCTGCCGCCCGAGCTGGCGGCCGAGGCCATGAACGAGGCCCTGGCCAGCGCCCTGGGCGCCTTGGAGCGGGGCCTGGGGCGCTACGCCTGAAGGAGGGGGCGCGCACGGCCCCTTCTCCCATCCCCGGCCCATCTTCCTTTTCTTAACGATTGTGCAAGCTGCACCGCGTTAGTCTCAAAAACGAGACGGATGACGGCTGACACGCCATCCGGGCGGGACCGGAATTCTGGGCGCGGCGTGTCAGGCCGGGGGCGGGAGAGTGTTGCATGCCGAGTGCGGACCCTTGGGACGAGGCCTGGGATGCCTATGAGGCGCGCCGCCAGGGCGCTCTTCCGGCCGCCGGGCCGGAGGCCTGCGCCG
>NZ_JCACVY010000077.1:0-18793 GCF_058833935.1 Roseomonas sp. TS2
GTCGCATCCGGTCGCTCCCTGTGACGGACCCATTCTCGGGCCCGCCCGGCAGCCTCCGGCGCCGGGCCGGTCGCGGTCAAGGCCGGACCGCCCGGGGTGCGGGCAGCGGATGCCGCCGGCTTGGGCAACCCCGCGTGATCGGCGGCCCCGGCAGCGTCATCTTCACCGTAAGCCGGCTTGCGCAGCAGGCCGGGGCCTTGCTCAATTGACGCGGGCGTTGTTCCTCGTGTGGAACCTTGCGGGGGCAGGACCCTTCACGCAGGAGCAATGCCGCGCAACCAGTGAGGACGCCGGAACCACCGTGGCCGATCGCCCTGCCTCCGCCTTCGACGAGATGCACGCCAATGGCGTCATCCGCCCCCCCTATGCCGAAATGGCCCGCTTCCTGGAAGCCACGGGACAGGACGCGCTCGACCAGAAGCGGCGTGAGGCGGAGGTTCTGTTCCGCCGCATCGGCGTCACCTTCGCCGTCTACACCGAGGGCGGCGACCCGGAGCGGCTGATCCCCTTCGACGTCATCCCCCGCATTCTCTCGCGTGAGGAGTGGGAGCGCCTCTCGAAGGGGCTGGAGCAGCGGGTACGGGCGCTCAACGCCTTCCTGGCCGACGTGTACGGGCCGCAGGAGATCATCAAGGCCGGGCGCATCCCGGCCGAGCTGGTGCGCGAGAATGAGGGCTTCCTGCCGCAGATGGTGGGCTTCACCCCGCCGGGCGGGGTCTACACCGTCATCTCCGGCATCGACCTGGTGCGCACCGGGCCGGACGAGTTCTATGTGCTGGAGGACAATTGCCGCACGCCCTCCGGCGTCTCCTACATGCTGGAGAACCGGGAGGCGATGCTGCGCCTGTTCCCGGACGTGTTCACCCGCCACCGCATCGCCCCCGTCAGCCACTACCCCGAGGAGCTGCTGGAGACGCTGAAGAGCCTGGCGCCGCCGGGCTGCGATGGCGGGCCGAAGGTGGTGGTGCTGACCCCCGGCCCCTACAACAGCGCCTATTACGAGCATTCCTTCCTGGCCGACGAGATGGGCGTCGAGCTGGTGGAGGGCGCCGATCTCTTCGTGCGCGACAGGGTGGTGTACATGCGCACCACCGCCGGCCCGCAGCGCGTCGACGTCATCTACCGCCGCATCGACGACGAGTACCTCGACCCGGAGGCGTTCCGCCCCGACAGCGCGCTCGGCGTGCCCGGGCTGATGGCGGCCTACCGCGCCGGCAATGTGGCGCTGGCCAATGCGCCCGGCGCTGGCATCGCCGATGACAAGGCGGTCTACCCCTACGTGCCGGAGATGGTGCGCTTCTACCTCAACGAGGAGCCGATCCTCTCCAACGTGCCCACCTTCATGTGCGAGCGCGAATCGGACCGGGACTATGTGCTGGCCAATCTCGACAAGCTGGTGGTGAAGCTGGCGCGCGGCTCGGGCGGCTACGGCATGCTCGTCGGGCCGCACGCGACGGAGGAGCAGCGCGCCGACTTCGCCGCCCGCATCCGCGCCCGCCCCGGCGACTACATCGCGCAGCCGACTCTCGCCCTCTCCACCGTGCCGACCCTGTGCGACAGCGGCATCGCGCCGCGCCATGTCGACCTGCGGCCCTTCGTGCTGTTCGGCCGTACCATCCGCATCGTGCCGGGCGGGCTGACGCGCGTGGCGCTGCGCGAGGGCTCGCTGGTGGTCAATTCGAGCCAGGGCGGCGGCACCAAGGACACCTGGGTGCTGGACGATGCACCCCCCGCCCAAGGCCAGAGCCAGTCGGCCGCCGGCATGCGCCAGACGATGGGCGGCATGAGCCAGGGCATGGGCGGCATGACGCAGATCATGGGCGACATGAGCCAGAGCCTCGGCATGCCCGCGCCCGACCCAACCCCAGCGGCGCCCGCCAACGACACCCCCCGGGGAGACCGCTGAGCAATGCTCTCCCGCACCGCCGACAGTCTGTTCTGGCTCGGGCGCTATTCCGAGCGCGCCGGCAATGTGGCGCGCGGCCTGGCCGCGACGCTGCGCATGGCGCTGCTCGCCGACCCGCTGAGCGCCGCCGACGAGGAATGGCGCGCGCTGATGATCGCCACCGGCTGCGAGCCCGCCTTCCGCACCCGGCACGAGGTGCTGGCGCAGGAGGCCGCCATTCAGTGGCTGACGCTCGACGCGGAGAACCCGGCCGGCATCGCCGCCTGCGTGGAAGCCGCGCGGCGCAACGCGCGCACCGTGCGCACCGCGCTCACCGTCGACATGTGGGAGGCGATCAACGACACCTGGATCGAGTTCCGCCGCCTCGATTCCAGCGCCATCAAGGGCGACCGGCTGCCTGGCTTCCTCGACTGGGTGAAGTCCCGCACCCTGCTGTTCAACGGCGCCGCGGCCGACACGATGCTGCGCGACGACGCCTGGCGCTTCTGCCATCTCGGCACCGTGCTGGAGCGGGCCGACAACACGGCGCGGCTGCTCGACGTGCGCCACGCCGCCTTCGAGCCCGGTGCTGCGGCGGATGCGGCGAACTACGCGCAATGGCAGGCGGTGCTGCGCTCCGTCTCGGCGCTGCGCGCCTTCCAGCACGTCTATCATGCGCGCCTTGACCCGACCCAGGTGGCGGAGCTGCTGATCCTGCGGCCCGAGCTGCCGCGCTCGCTGCTCGCCTGCTACCGCCGCGTGGAGCAGACGCTGGACTCGATCGCGACGGCCAATGGCGGCGCGCGCGGCGAGTGCCACCGCCTGGCCGGGGCCATGCATGCCAAGCTGCGCTACGGCCGCATCGACGGGCTGCTGGCCGGCGGGCTGCACGAGTTCCTCACCGGCGTGATCGACCAGAACATCACGCTCGGCCAGGAGATCGGCCGCCTCTACCTGAACGGGCGGCAGCCGTGACCTACTGCGTCGGTCTCTGGCTGCGCGAGGGGCTGGTGATGCTGGCCGACACCCGCACCAATGCGGGCGTCGACCACATCTCGACCTTCTCCAAGATGTACACCGCCACCGCGCCGGGCGAGCGGATGCTGTGCCTGATGGCGGCCGGCAACCTGGCCATCACCCAGGCGGTGTGGAACCACCTGAGCGAGGGCGTGATGCTGGAGGAGGAGCGGCACACGCTGTTCTCCGTGCCCAGCATGTTCCGCGCGGCGCAGCTCGTCGGCGCCGCCATCCGCTCGGTCTATGAGACGGACGGCCCCATGCTGAAGGCGCAGGGGGTGGGGTTCGACGTCTCCATCATGCTGGGCGGGCAGATCGCCGGCGGGCCGGTGCGGCTGTATCTCGTCTATGCGGCTGGCAACTTCATCGAGGCGACGCCGGACACGCCCTTCCTGCAGATCGGCGAGCATAAATACGGCAAGCCGATCCTCGACCGCGCGCTACGGCACGAGACCAGCCTGGAGGACGGCACCAAGCTCACCCTCGTCAGCATGGACAGCACGCTGCGCTCCAACCTGACGGTGGGGATGCCGCTGGACCTGCTGGTCTATGAGGCCGACACTTACGCGGTGCGCCTGCAGCGGCGCATCACCGAGGAGGAGCCGTATTTCCGCGGCCTGCGGGAGAGTTGGTCCGAGGCGCTGCGCGAAGCCTACCGGCGCATGCCGGCGCCGGACTGGGCGGCTCCCATCGGCCCGGCGGGCGGGGCAGGGGCGGGCTGAACAGGCCGACAGCGCCCAACACATCCGCGCCAGGAGGCTTTACCGGGCCTCCCGGCATACCGATCAATCCCGCCATGATGCGATGCGGAAAGAACGGAGGCACCATGCGGCAGCAGGCGAAGCGGATGCAGGCCGGAGACGGGCGCCCCGCCCTGGATGGCACGCGGTGGCAGCGCGGCCCCTGGCGGCGCTGGCTGCGGCCGGCGCTGGCCCTGCCGCTGCTGGCCGGGCTGGCTGCCACGCCCGCCTGGGCGCCCATGGCCCAGGCGGCGCCGCTCGGCGTCTATGGGGCCAATGACGCGAAGCTGGTGCGGGAATTCGAGGACTGGCTGGGCTGCAAGGTCGAGCACCTGATGATCTTCACCGGGCAGCGCACCTGGGAGGAGATCGGCAAGCCGCAATGGTTCATCCAGCAGTTCGCGAGCTATGACCTGCCGGCGCTGTGGTCCGTCGCCATGATCCCGAAGAACTCCAGCCTGCGCGAGGCGGCCAGCGGCCGCTACAACCGCTACTACACCGATGCGGCGCGCGAGCTGGCGCGCACCAAGCCCTTCCCGGACGGCACCATCCGCATCCGCCTCGGCTGGGAGATGAACGGCGACTGGTTCCCCTGGGCGGCGCAGGGCAAGGAGGCGGATTTCGTCGCCACCTTCCGCCACATCGTCAATTCCTTCCGCGCTGTGTCGGACAGGTTCCGCTTCGAGTGGAACATCAACTACGGCGAGACGATGGACCCCGCGAAGGCCTATCCGGGCGATGCGTATGTCGACATCATCGGCATGGATTTCTACTGGAAGAAGCAGTACCTGCCCTCCGACCCGGTGCGCGCCTTCGAGGCGATCCGCGACAACCGCTATGGCCTCCGCTACATCGAGGACTTCGCGAAGCGCCGCGGCAAGCCCACCGCCTATTCGGAGTGGGGCGTGCAGGGCGACGATGCCGGCCCCTTCATCCAGCGCTTCCGCGAATGGGTGAGCCAGCACAACGTGCTCTACACCAACTACTGGAACCACGACGCCGACTATGCCGGGAAGATCTCCGGCAACACCTGGCCGAGGACCGGCGCCGCCTTCCGCCAGGCCTTCTGCGCCCCCGGCGCCAGCGCCCGCACCGTGTCGCCCCGCTGACGGCGAGGCCCCGCGCGCGCTCTTGTGCAGCCGGGGGGGCCGCCCAGGTGTTGCAGCAGCATGCCCCCGCCGCACCCCGACACCTGGATCCGCGTCACCCCGCAGGGCCTCTACTGCGAGCCAGGTGACTTCTTCATCGACCCGATGGCCGGCGCGCCACGCGCCATCATCAGCCACGGCCATTCCGACCACGCCCGGCCCGACCACGGCGCCGTGCTGGCCACGCCGGAGACGCTGGCCATCATGACCGCCCGCCTCGGCGAGGGGCGGGCCGGGCGCAGCCAGCAGGCCCTGGCCTATCACGCGCCCATCACGGTGGGGGGCGTGCGGGTCACGCTGGTGCCGGCCGGGCATGTGCTGGGCTCGGCGCAGGTGGTGCTGGAGTGGCAGGGCAGCCGCATCGTCGTCTCGGGCGACTACAAGCGGCAGCCCGACCCCACCTGCGCCCCCTTCGAGCCGGTGCCCTGCGACGTGTTCGTCACCGAGGCCACCTTCGCCCTGCCGGTGTTCCGCCACCCGCCCGCCGCGCAGGAGGTGCGCCGGCTGCTGGAGAGCGTGGCGCTGTTCCCGGAGCGGGCGCATCTCGTCGGCTGCTACGCGCTGGGCAAGTGCCAGCGGCTGATCGCGCTGCTGCGCGAGGCGGGATGGCAGCGGCCGATCTACCTGCATGGCGCGCAGCAATCCATGTGCGCGCTGTATGAGCGCTTCGGCATCCCGATGGGCGAGCTGCGCCCCGTGCCGCGCCCCGAGAAGCGCGGCGCCACCGTGCTGGCCGGCGAGCTGGTGCTGGCGCCGCCCTCGGCCGAGGCCAACCCCTGGTCCCGCCGCCTGGCGGACCCGGTGACGGCGGTGGCCTCGGGCTGGATGCGGGTGCGGCAGCGCGCCAAGGCGCGCGGCGTCGAGCTGCCGCTGATCGTCAGCGACCATGTGGACTGGGACGATCTGCTGGCCAGCATCGCCGAGGTGGGCGCCCCCGAGGTCTGGGTGACGCATGGCCGGGAGGAGGCGCTGATCCACGCCCTGGCCGGGCGCGGCGTGCGCGGCCGCGCCCTGCACCTGCTGGGCCGCGAGGAGGAGGAGAGCGGCGAGGCGGCACTCGACCTGGCCAGCGCAGCCGTTGGCGCGGAGGACGCCGCATGAGCCTGCCCGCCTTCGCCGAATTGCTGGAGCGGCTGCTCTTCACCCCCGGACGCAACGCCAAGCTCGCCTTGCTGAAGCGGTGGTTCGCCACCCAGCCGGACCCGGACCGCGGTGTGGCGCTGGCCGCCATCGCCGGCGAGCTGCGCTTCTCCACCGCCAAGCCCTCCCTGGTGCGGGAGTTGGTGGCCACGCGGGTGGACCCGGTGCTGCTGGCCTGGAGCCACGACTATGTGGGCGACCTGGCCGAGACGGTGGCGCTGATCTGGCCCGAGCCGGAGTCCCGCCCCAACCGCCCGCCGCCCGACCTCTCCGAAGTGGTGGAGACGCTGGAGCTGCTGCCGAAATCCGAGGTGCCGGCGCGCATGGCCGAATGGCTGGACGTGCTGGACGCCGGCGGGCGCCTCGCGCTGATCAAGCTGGTCACGGGGGGCCTGCGCGTCGGCGCCTCGGCACGGCTGGCGCGGCAGGCGCTGGCGGACTGGTCCGGCCACCCCGTCGAGGAAGTGGAGGAGGTGTGGCACGGCGTGCCGCCGCCCTACCTGCCGTTGTTCCGCTGGCTGGAGGGGAAGGGGCCGCGCCCCGACCCGCGCGACGCGCCCGTCTTCCGCTCGCCCATGCTGGCGCAGCCGCTGGAGGCGCCGGATATCGCGGCGCTGGATCACACCGCCTTCCGCGCCGAGTGGAAATGGGACGGGGTGCGGGTGCAGGCCGCCGCCGGCCCGGGCGGGCGCCGCCTGTGGTCGCGCACCGGCGAGGACATGTCCGCCGCCTTCCCCGAGGTGGTGGAGGCGATGGGCTTCCACGCCGTGGTCGATGGCGAGCTGCTGGTGATGCGGGAGGGCGGCGTGGTGGCGCCCTTCGCCGACCTGCAGCAGCGGCTGAACCGCAAGGTGGTGGGCCCGAAGCTGCTGCGCGACCACCCCACCGGGCTGCGCCTCTACGACCTGCTGTTCGAGAATGGCGAGGATCTCCGCCCGCTGCCCTACGACACGCGGCGCGAACGGCTGGAAGCCTGGTTCGCCCGCGTGAAACCCGAGCGGATGGACCTCTCGCCGCAGATCGCCTTCGCCTCGTTGGAGCAGCTCACCGGGCTGCGGGAGGGCGCCCGCGCCGCCGGCATCGAGGGGCTGATGCTCAAGCGCGGCGACGCCCCCTATGTGGCGGGCCGGCCGAAAGGGCTGTGGTGGAAGTGGAAGCGCGCGCCGCTCTCGATCGACGCGGTGCTGATGTATGCCCAGCGCGGCCACGGCAAGCGCAGCAGCACCTACAGCGACTACACCTTCGGCCTGTGGCGGCCGGACGGGCAGGGGGGCGAGGAGCTGGTGCCGGTGGGCAAGGCCTATTCCGGCTACACCGACCAGGAGCTGGTCTGGCTGGACCGTTGGATTCGCAACCACACCCTCTCGCGCTTCGGCCCGGTGCGGGAGGTGGAGAAGGAGCTGGTGCTGGAGATCGTGTTCGACGCGGCGCAGCGTTCGGGGCGGCACAAATCCGGCGTGGCGCTGCGCTTCCCGCGGATCGCCCGGCTGCGCGCCGACAAGCCGGCGGCCGAGGCGGACCGGCTGGAAACCCTGATGGCGATGCTGGAGGAAGGGCGCGAATAAAGCCGCGCTCCGGCTGGAAACCGCGCTCTGACCAGGGCGTTGCGCCTGGGCAACCCGCAGCCGTGCGGGCGAGAGGAGGCCGCAATGCTGAAATGGGCGCTGATCTTCCTGGTGATCTCCATCATCGCGGGCGCGCTGGGGCTGACGGGTGTCTCGGCGGTGACGGGGCGCATCGCCAAGATCCTGTTCGCCGTGTTCCTCGCGCTGTTCGTCATCGTGCTGGTGCTGGCGTTGCTGGCGGGCGAGGCGATCTTCTGATTCACCCCGCGCGCGGCCTGTTGACGGCGGCGCCGCGCCGGATTAATTCCCCCTCCACCACGGCGCCGGATCGCGCCGCGGCGTGAGTATGGCGGCCTTAGCTCAGTTGGTAGAGCGCCACGTTGTGGTCGTGGATGTCACGGGTTCGAGTCCCGTAGGTCGCCCCACGCCTCCCTCCCCGAAGTGCTTTTTCCATCGATCCTGCGCGTGCGGCGCCACGGGCGCGCATGGCTGTGGCGCGCCTGCCGGAATGGCCGGAGGAAATGCCCTTCCCTCCGGCCTTGTCTCCTCAGGCACTCAGCCGCCGCGTCAGCAGCGTGTAGCCATCCTGCCGCTCGATCTGCGCGAGCGCGGCGGCCAGGCGCGGCAGTTCCTCCGGCGGGCAGTTGCCGGCGAGGGCGGCCGCGTCCCCCCCCAGCCGAAGCCGCCGGGCGGCGCGCAGGGCGCGTGGCTCGGCAAAGGGGTAGAGCTCGGTCCAGAGGAGCTGCATGTCCTGGCAGAAGCTGTCCACCGCCGCCTTGCCCAGCCCGGGCATCTTGCGCAGCAGGCGGCGCAGCGCGGCCACCTGGCCGCCGGCGGCCAGGCGCAAGGCGTCGGGCGTGCCCTCCCAGCGTTCGGCCAGATGCGCCGCCATGGCGTGCAGGCGGCGGGACAGCGGCGCGGCATGGCCCTTGTAGCCGGCCTCGCGCAGCAGGGATTCCAGGGAGCCGGCCGGCTGCGCCCCCAGGGCGCCGGCGCTGCGCCAGCCGCGCAGGCGCAGCGCCTCCATGGCGCGCAGCGCGCTGGACGGGGCGCCGGGCGTGGTGCGCAGCATGGCGGCGCAGAGGCCCAGGAAGGCGGAACCCTCCTCTGGCATGCCCTGGGACATCTGCGGCAGGGGGCGCCCGAGATCCAGCACCAGAGGAATCACACGCTCCGGCGTACGCAACGGGGAAGCCCCCGCCTGTGTCGGCGGGGAGAGAACGGTCTGGCTCATCGAGTCATGCCCGGTTCCAGGACGGCATGGGGATGCCGGCGGTGGCGGGAAGAACAATCCCCACAATTTCGTGAGGCCGCTCCGGTGAAGGCCGCGATTTAGTCTTTCTCCCCTCTCGCGCAAGACCCCACCTACAAAATCGCCCGGATGGGGCGACGGGGTGATGAAAAGGGCACAGGATGCGGAACATGACGGTGGCGGTGGCGGGGCTGGGCGCCATCGGGCTGGAACTGGCGCGGCACCTCGATGCGGGCGCCGACGGGCTGCGGCTGGTGGCCGTCTCGGCGCGGGACAGGGCGAAGGCCGAGGCGGCGCTGGCCGGCTTCCGCGCACCGCCGCCGCTGCGCCCGCTGGCTGCCCTGGCGGAGGCCGACATCGTGGTGGAAGCCATGCCCGCCGCCGCCTTCGACGCGGTGGCGGAGCCGGCGGTGGCGGCGGGGCGCATCTTCGTGCCGGCCAGCGTCGGCGCGCTGCTGGCGCGTCCGGGGCTGATCGAGGCCGCGCGGGCCAGCGGCGCCCGCATCCTGGTGCCGACCGGCGCGCTGCTGGGGCTGGATGCGGTGCGCGCCGCCGCCGAGGGCCCGGTGGAGAGCGTGACGCTGGAGACGCGCAAGCCGCCCGCCGGGCTGGCCGGCGCGCCCTACCTGCGCGAGCACGGCATCCGGCTGGAAGGGCTCGAGGCCCCGACGCGCGTCTTCGCCGGCAATGCGCTGGAGGCGGCGCGCGGCTTCCCGGCCAATGTGAACGTGGCCGCCGCCCTGGCGCTGGCCGGCATCGGGCCGGAGCGCACGCGGGTGGAGATCTGGGCCGACCCGACCAGCAACCGCAACACCCACACCATCCGCGTCGAGGCCGAGGCGGCACGCTTCAGCATGACGATCGAAGGCGTGCCGAGCGCGGCCAACCCGCGCACCGGGCGGCTCACGCCGCTCTCCATCCTGGCGGCGCTGCGCGGGCTGGTGGCGACGCTGAAGGTGGGAAGCTGATCAGCGGCGGCTGCGCTCCAGCAGCAGCAGCGCGCCGCCTGCCAGCAACCCCCAGAAGGCGGCGCCGATGCCGAGCAGGGACAGGCCCGAGGCGGCGGTGACGAAAGTGAGGATGGCGGGGATGCGCTCCGCCTCCTTCGCCAGCGCGGAATACAGCGCCCCGGCCAGCGCGCCCAGCAGCGCCAGCCCCGCCACCGCCTGGATCAGCAGCGGCGGCGAGGCGGTGATGAAGGCCACCGCGAAGCCCGCCCCCAGCCCCAGCACCACATAGGCCGCGCCGCCTGCCACGGCGGCCACCCAGCGGCGCGCCGGGTCGGGGTGCGCGTCGCGCCCGGCGCAGAGGGCGGCGGTGATGGCGGCGAGGTTGAGCGAATGCGCGCCGAGGGGCGCGATCAGCGCGCTGGCGAGGCCGGTGGCGGTGAAGATCGGCCCCGGCGCCGGCCGGTAGCCATTGGCGCTCAGCACCGCCAAGCCGGGCACGTTCTGCGAGGCCATCGTCACCAGGAACAGCGGCAGCGCGATGCCGATGGCGGCGCCGGCGGTGAAGCGCGGCGCCACCCATTCCAGCCGCGGCAGGATGTCGGCCAGCGCCTCCTGCGGCAGCGGCGTGGCGAGCAGGATGACCGCCGCCGCCACCGCCACCGCGACGGGCACGGCGTAGAGCCGGGCGAAGCGCCAGGCCAGCGCCCAGGCCAGCACCACCGGCAGCGCCAGCAGCGGCATGGCGCCCACCGCCCGCACCGGCGCCAGGCAGATGTCCAGCAGCACGCCCGCCAGCATGGCATTGGCGAGGCTGGGCGGGATGGCCGCCACCGCCCGGCCGAAGGGCTTCCACAGCCCCGCCAGCACGATCAGCAGCGCCGCCAGCAGGAAGGCGCCGACGGCGACGGGAAAGCCGCCCTCCGGCATGCCGGTGGCCACCAGCAGCGCCGCGCCGGGGGTGGACCAGGCGGTGATGATGGGCATGCGCCAGCGCCAGCTCAGCAGCGCCGCCAGCGGCCCCTGCATCACGCAGAGTGCCAGCAGGCCGGAGGCCGCCTGGGCGGGGGTGGCGCCCACCGCCGTGAAGCCCTGCAGCACCACGGCGAAGGAACTGGCGAAGCCCACCACCGCCGCCAGCACCCCCGCCACCACGGGCTGAAGAAGTCCCGCCCGGGCTGCCGCCCCCTGCCTCGTCTCGGCCATGCCCGTCGGGCCTCCCCTCGATGCCGCTGGAAAGAGGCGGGCAGGGTAGCGTAAGATTGGATCCAATCAACGAATGGATATTGGATCTGCCACATGGCTGAGCCCGCCTCGCCGCTGGACGCGCTGGCGCCGGCCCTGCAAGGGCGCTGGCGCACCGCCACCGAATTCGTCGAGGCGGTGCTGAAGGCGGCGATCCTCGATGGCAGCCTGCCCGGCGGCACCCCGCTGCGGCAGGAGGAACTGGCCGCGCGCTTCGGCGTCAGCCGCATGCCGGTGCGCGAGGCGCTGCGGCAACTGGAGGCGCAGGCGCTGGTGGACATGGTGCCGCACCGGGGCGCCGTGGTGACGGAGATCTCCGCCGCCGACGCCGCCGACACCTACGCCATCCGCCGCGCGCTGGAGCCGGCGGCGCTGCGCCTGTCCATTCCGCGCCTCACCCCGGCGCAGCTGGGCGCGGCGGAGGCGCTGATCCTGGCCATGGATTCGGAGACGGAGGCGGGGCGGATGGGGCTGCTGAACCGCCGCTTCCACATGGCGCTCTATGCCGCCGCCGGGCATCCGCGCCTGCTGGCGCTGACCGAGGCGCAGCTCGCCGCCTTCGACCGCTACCTGCGCTTCCACCTCGCCGCGCATGGGCGGGAGCACCTCTCCCAGCAGGACCATCGCGCCATGCTGGCGGCCGCCCGCGCGCAGGACATTCCCGGCGCCGTGGCGGTGCTGGAGGCGCATCTGGACCGCGCGGCCGAGGCCATCGCGCGCTTCTTCGCCGCGCGCGGCGGGTGAGGGGGGCCGGCCATCATCGAAGCTTCATCGAATCGTCATCAGCGTGACGCGGCCCGTGGCTTCCTTGCCGGCCGACCGGCCCGCTCCCCTGGCGTGGCCCCATGCTCCGGGACAGACACCATGCCTGACACCCATTCGCCTGCCCATGACCGGGTGGAACTCGAGGATATCGGCAGCAACCCGCACCCCGAGGAGACGATCGGGACGCTGATCGCCCGCCGCCTGTCGCGCCGCGCGGCGCTGCGCGGGCTGCTCGGCGGCGCGGCGGCGATGAGCTTCGCCGACCAGCTGCTCGCTTCCGCCAGCCCGGCGGCGGCCCAGCCGGCGCCCGGCGCGGCGGCCGTGGCCGGTCCCTCCAGCCTCACCTTCCCGGAGATCGCCCACCAGCTGACGCCGCGCGACGCGGTGGCCGAGGGCTACGAGATCCAGACCGTGATCCGCTGGGGCGACCCGGTGCTGCCCGACGCGCCGGCCTTCGACGCGCAGCGCCAGAGCGCCGCGGCGCAGGCGGCGCAGTTCGGCTACAACAACGACTACGTCGACTTCTTCCCGCTGCCGCGCGGCAGCCGCAACGCCACGCATGGCCTGCTGGCGGTGAACCACGAATACACCGACCCGCAGCTGATGTTCCCCGGCCTGCCCGAGGAAGGCCCCGCCAAGGCCAATCCCTCCCGCGAGCAGGCGCTGACCGAGATGGCGGCGCACGGCATGTCGGTGGTGGAGATCCGGCGCGAGAACGGGCGCTGGGCGCCCGTGCAGGCGGGCCGGCTGAACCGCCGCATCACCGCCGAGACGCCGATGCGCATCAGCGGCCCCGCCGCCGGCCACCCGCGCATGCGGACCAGCGTCGACCCCAGCGGGCGGGAGGTGCTCGGCACGCTGAACAACTGCGCCGGCGGCAACACGCCCTGGGGCACGGTCATCACCTGCGAGGAGAACTTCAACCAGTATTTCGGCGGTGCCGCCGCCACCACGGGCGACCAGGCCGCCGCCTACAAGCGCTACGGCATCGTCGAGAAGGCCGGCTATGGCTGGGGCCAGCACGTGGCGCGCTTCGACCTCGGCCAGGAGCCGAACGAGCCGAACCGCTTCGGCTGGGTGGTGGAGTTCGACCCCTACGACCCGCAGAGCGTGCCGGTGAAGCGCACCGCCCTCGGCCGCTTCAAGCATGAGGGCTGCACCCACGCCATCTCCGCCGATGGCCGCGTGGTGTTCTACTCGGGCGACGACGAGCGCTTCGACTACATCTACAAGTTCGTCACCGCCCGCCCCTGGAACCCCAACGACGCGGCGGCCAACCGCGACCTGCTGGACGAGGGCACGCTCTACGTGGCGCGCCTGCACGATGACGGCCGCATGGAGTGGCTGCCGCTGGTGCACGGCCAGGGCCCGCTGACCGAGGCCAACGGCTTCGCCAGCCAGGGCGACGTGCTGATCGAGACCCGCCGCGCCGCCGACCTGCTGAAGGCGACGCCGATGGACCGCCCCGAGGACGTGCAGGCCAACCCGGTGAACGGCCGCGTCTACGCCATGCTCACCAACAACACCCGCCGCAAGCCGGAGCAGGTGGACAAGGCCAACCCGCGCCCGACCAACGCGCATGGCCATGTCATCGAGATGATCCCGCCCGGCGCCGGCACGGAGAAGGTGGACCACGCCGCGACGGAAGGCCGCTGGGAGATCTTCCTGATCGCCGGCCGCCCCGGCGTCGATGCCGGGGCGCAGTACCACCAGGGCACCAGCGCCGAGGGCTGGCTCTCCTGCCCGGACAACTGCACCTTCGACAGCAAGGGCCGCATCTGGATCTCGACCGACGGCGCCCCCGGCACCTCGAAGGTGGCGGACGGCCTCTACGCCGCCGACACCGCCGGCCCCGGCCGCGGCCTGACCCGCCTGTTCTACCAGGCGCCGACCGGCGCCGAGGTGTGCGGCCCCTGCTTCACGCCGGATGACGAGACGGTGTTCCTGGCCATCCAGCACCCGGGCGACGACAAGGGCAGCCACTTCGCCGAGCCTTCCACCCGCTGGCCGGATTTCGACGCCGCGACGCCGCCGCGCCCGTCCATCATCGCCATCACCCGCAAGGGTGGCGGCGTGGTCGGCGCCTGAGGCTGGCACCTGAGCAAAAAGCGGGGCGGCGGCATGACGCCGCCCCGCTCGCGCTGCTTGATTGCGCGGCCCGCCAGGGCAATCTGAGCGGCATGACACCCGCATCCCCCCTCCGGCCCGGCCCCGCCCCCGCGCAGGACCGGCTGGCCCTCACCGGGCGCGACGCGCTGCGCCGCGCCGGCGGTTTCGCGCTGCTCGGCTGCTCGCTGTGGCTGGTGGCGGTGCTGGCCTTCTTCCGCTCGGTCATCGGGCTGTTCTCGTGAGCGGCCGTCTCCCGCCCTGGCGCGCGCGGCTGGAGCGCAGCGACGGCATCGCCCATCTCGGCCAGCAGCTGCGCCGGCTGCGCGGCACGGTGCTGGTGCTGCTGGCCCTGCCGCTGGCACCCACGCTGCTGATCGCGCTGCTCTCCGGCGCGCAGCGGCCGCTGCTCGGCGTGCTGCTGGGCATGGGCCTGCTCTGGCTGGCCATCCGCCGGCTGCGGCGCGGCCGGGTGCGGCAGGCCTCGGCGCTGGCGGGCGTCGCCACCGGGCTGGTGGCCGGCCTCGCCGGCGCGGTGCCGCCGCTCGGCGCGGTGGTGTTCGGCGCCATGGCCTTCTTCGGCACGCGCCTGCTGTATGAGGACAGCGTCCCGCCCGAGCCGGAGCCCGTGCCGCCGCCGGCGCCCGGCCCGCTGGATGCGGTGCGGGTGCGTCTGGCCACCTTGACCGGCGCCGATCCCCGCCTCGCTCCCGCGCTGGAGGGGCTGCGCGCCCTGGCCGCAGAACTGGAGCGCCGCCCCGAGCACACCGGCGAGGCGCGCCGCTTCCTCAACCTGCAGCTCGACGGGCTGGAGCGAATCGACCGCAGCCTGGCGCAGGGCGCGGCGCCGCCGCCCGGTCTGCCGCTGCTGATCGGCGACATGGCGCGCGGCAGCCTGTCCTTGCGCGACCGGCTGCGCGCCGAGGAGACCGAGGCGCTGGAGATCCAGGTGAAGGTGCTGGCCGACCGCCTGCGCCAGGAGGGCTACGCATCATGAGCGGCACGACGACCGAGACCCGCGGGAGCCAGGCCGAGCGCCCGGTGGCGCCGCAGCGCGTGGCGGCGCTGGCCGCCGAGATCGACCTGCGCGACCCCTCCACCATCCTGCGCTTCGGCGCAGAGGCGCAGAACCGCGCCACGGCGGCGGCGGACGCCATGCTGGGCGCCGCCCGCAACCAGGCGACGGGCGAGGCGGGGGAGGCGCTCTCCGGCCTGCTCGCCACGCTGCGCGGCTTCGACGTGACCCAGGCCGGCGAGAAGCCCGGCCTGCTCGGCCGGCTGTTCAACCGCGGCCGGGCGGAGGCCACCGCCATCATCCAGCGCTACGAGGGCGTGCGCGGCCAGATCGAGGCGGCGGGCGACCGGCTGGACGGCCACCGCACCCGGCTGCTCGAGGATGTGGAGCGGCTGGAGCGGCTCTACGGCGCCACGCTGGAATGGTTCCACGCCCTGGCCGAGCACATCGCCGCCGGCGAGGCGGTGCTGGCCCGCACCGATGCCGAGATCATCCCCGCCGCCGAGCGCGAGGCGAACGACGCCGCCCAGCCGCTGGCGCCGCAGCGCCTGCGCGACCTGCGCGCGGCGCGCGACGAGCTGGACCGCCGCGTGCACGATCTGCGCCTGACCCGGCAGGTGGCCATGCAGTCGCTGCCTGGCATGCGGCTGATCCAGGAGAACGACAAGGCGCTGGCCGCCAAGATCCATTCCGTGCTGGCCAACACCGTGCCGCTCTGGCGCACCCAGCTGGCGCAGGCGCTGGCCATCCGCAACATGCGCGAGGCCAGCGGCGCCGTGCGCGCCGCCACCGACCTGACCAACCGCCTGCTCACCGCCAATGCCGAGACGCTGCGCCAGGGCAATGCCGAGGCGCGCACCGAGCTGGAGCGCGGGGTGTTCGACCTCGACGCCGTGCAGCGGGCCAATGCCGCGCTGGTGGCGACGCTGGAGGACAGCCTGCGCATCGCCGAGGAGGGCCGCGCCGCCCGCCGGCACGCGACGGTGGAGCTGGCCAAGGCGGAGGCCGAGATCCGCCGCGCGCTGACCGCGCGGGGCCCGGGCGGCGCCGCGCCGGGGCGCTGAACGCGGGCTTGTTCAGCCGGGGCCTTGACCGGCCCGCCGCCAGGGTTTCCCATTCCCCCGTCCAAGAATTGTGGGAGTGAACCCGATGCGTGGCTGGGCCGTGGTGAAGTGCGGTGAACCGCTGGAGGACATGGAGTTCCCGACGCCGGAGCCGACCGGCGAGGAAGTGCTGCTGGAGGTGACGCATAGCGGCGTCTGCCATTCCGACCTGCACATCTGGGAGGGCGGCTACGACCTCGGCAGCCGCGGGCGCCTGTCGCTGACCGACCGGGGCGTGGTGCTGCCGCTGATCATGGGCCACGAGATCGTCGGCCGCGTGGTCAAGCTCGGGCCGGAGGCCAAGGGCGTGAAGGTGGGGGACAGCCGCATCGTCTTCCCCTGGCTCGGCTGCGGCAAGTGCGAGCGCTGCCAGGCGGGCGAGGACAATATGTGCCAGGTGGCGGCGCGCAGCCTCGGCGTCTACCAGAATGGCGGCTATGCCAGCCATGTGGTGGCGCGCAGCCCGCGCCACCTCGTCGCCTTCGACGGGCTCGACCCCTCGGTCGCCGCCACCTACGCCTGCTCCGGCATCACGGTCTATTCCGCCATCCGCAAGGTGATGCCGATGCCGGCCGAGAAGGCCATCGTCGTCGTCGGCGCCGGCGGGCTCGGGCTGAACGCGGTGGAGGTGCTGAAGGCGCTCGGCCACAAGAACATCGTGGTGGTCGACATCTCGGAGGAGAAGCTGGAGGGCGCGCGCAAGGCCGGCGCCACCGCCACCGTGCAGGCGGGCGGCGACGACACGACGAAGCGCCTCGTCGAGGCGGCCGGCGGCCCGGTGGATGCGGTGATCGACCTGGTGAACGGCACCGCCACCGCCCGCTTCGCCTTCGACGCGCTGGCCAAGGGCGGCAAGCTGATCCAGGTCGGGCTGTTCGGCGGCGAGCTGAACCTGCCGCTGCCGCTGATGGCCACCCGCGCGCTGACCGTGCGCGGCAGCTATGTCGGCAACCCGCAGGAGCTGCGTGAGGTGGTGGAACTGGCGCAGCAGGGCAAGCTCTCGCCCCTGCCGGTCAGCACCGAGCCGCGCTCGGCGGTGAACAGCGTGCTGAACCGGCTGAAGGACGGCAAGGTGCATGGCCGCGTGGTGCTGACCGCCGCCTGAGGCGGCCCCGGCGCCATGCGCCGGGCGGGGCTGCGTGACCAGCCCCGCCCGGTTGCGCTATGCTGCGGCACCGAAACCTGGGCGTGCCGCATGACCCTCTCCCACGCCGAGCCGGCCGGTCTTTCCCCTCTCGCGGGGGAGGAGGCGCCGGCCTTCGTGCCGCCCTATCCGCCGCGGCCGCGCCGGCTGCCGCCGCTGCGCGAGCTGCTGCGCTCGCTGCGCCGCTCCTTCCTCGATTTCTGGCCGCAGTCCTGCTTCGAGCGGGAGATCCTGCGCCGCCGCGTGCTGATGCGCGACATCATCATCTGCAACAGCCCCGCCACCGTGCAGGAGGCCTTCGTCGACCAGGCCCCCGCCTTCGAGCGGAAGTCGCCGCAGATGCGCCACGCGCTGCGCCCGCTGCTGGGCGACGGGCTGTTCATCAGCGACGGCGCGCTGTGGAAGGAGCGCCGCCGGGTGGTGGCGCCGGTGACGCATGTCTCGCGCCTCGCCGCCCTGACGCCCCCCATCACCGAGGCCGCCGCCGAGCGGGCCGAGGCCTGGGCGCGGCGCGACCCGGCCGAGCCGGTCGACATGCTGGCCGAGATGGGCCACCTGACGGCCGAGATCATCTGCCGCACCATCTTCGGCCGGCAGCTCGGCGGTGGTGCCGCGGCCACCGTGGTCAGCGCCTTCGCCGAATACCAGCGCGCCGTCGGGCAGACCGACCTGATCTCGCTGCTCGGCCTGCCGGACTGGATGCCGCGCTGGCAGCCCCGCCGCGCCCGCCGCGCCGGGCAGCGCATCCAGGCGGTGCTGGACGGGCTGATCGGGCATGTCCTCTCCGGCCGTGCCGGGGACGAGGCCAGCCTGATCCGCTCGATGGCCGAGGGCATCAACCCCGCCACCGGCCGCCCGATGGAGCGCGAGGCCTTCCGCAACGAGGCCGCCGTGCTGTTCATGGCCGGGCACGAGACCACGGCCAACACCCTGGCCTGGGCCTGGTACCTGCTCAGCCAGTCGCCGGCCGTGCTGGCCCGCCTGCAGGCGGAGGCCGACGCGCTGCCCGGCCCCGCCCGCTACGCCGACATGGACCGGCTGCGCTACACCCGCGCCGTGGTGGAGGAGACGCTGCGCCTCTACCCGCCCGTGCCGCTGCTGGCGCGGGAGGCGGTGGCGGCGGGCGAGATCGGCGGCCAGCCGGTGCGCAAGGGTTCGCTCGTCATCGCCGTGCCCTGGCTGCTGCACCGGCACCGCAAGCTGTGGCACGAGCCGGACGCCTTCCGCCCCGAGCGCTTCCTGCCCGGGGGGGAGGCCGCCAGCAAGCCGCGCTACACCTGGATTCCCTTCGCCATCGGGCCGCGCGTCTGCACCGGCGCGGCCTTCGGCCTCACCGAGGCGGTGCTGTGCCTGGCGACGCTGGCGCGCGGCGTGACGCCGCGGCTGGTGCCGGGCACGGTGGTCTATCCGGTCTGCCGGCTGACGCTGCGTCCGGGCGAGACGCTGCCCATGCACCTGCTGCCCCGCCATGTCTGAGCCCGCCCTCAAGGTGCGTCTGGACGGCGCCAAGGATCGCGCCCTGCACGGCCTCATGCGGATGCTGCCGGTGCCGCTCTGCTCGGCGATGGGGGCGGGTCTGGCGCGCTTCGCCATCCCGCTGCGGCACAAGGGGAAGCTCGCCCGCACCGAGGCCGCGCTCGCCGCGCTGCGGCCGGAGCTTGGCCCTGACGCGCGCCGCGCCCTGGCGCTGGACAATCTCGGCCAGGTGGCGCGCTGCCTGG
>NZ_JCACVY010000078.1:0-18687 GCF_058833935.1 Roseomonas sp. TS2
CGGCGCGGCGGCCTTGCGCGTCGTCGTGCTCTTGGCAGCGGCGGCGCTCTTGCGCGTCGCGGCCGCCTTCGGCGCGGCGGCCTTGCGCGTCGTCGTGCTCTTGGCAGCGGCGGCGCTCTTGCGCGTCGCGGTCGCCTTCGGCGCGGCGGCCTTGCGCGTCGTCGCGGCCTTGCGCGTCGTCGTGGTCTTGCCGGCGGCGGCGCTCTTGCGCGTCGCGGTTGCCTTCGGCGCGGCGGCCTTGCGGGTGGCGGGCTTCGCGGTCGTCTTGGCCGCCGGCTTCTTCGCCGTGGTCTTGCTGGCGGCCGCCTTGGCGGTGCCGCGCGTGGCGGGCTTCTTGGCCGCGGCCGTGGCCTTGGCCGGCGCCTTGCGGCCTGCGGTGCTCGCCTTCCGCGTGGCGGCGCTGCGTCGGCTGGTGCTCATCGCCATGGGCAGCGCGCGGGGCGGGCTGCCGGTGTTGTCTTCGCTCATGTGCTGGACTCCTTGTCTCTTATCAACCGATGCCGCCCGGCGTGGCGGGGCAGCCTCGCACCGCCTTCGCCCTGCCGCCTGCGCTGCACGCTCCGGAAAGCCCTGGCCGCAGCGGGCGCGACGAAAAGGCTCCGCACCCGATTGGCCGATGGCCCTTCGCGGTGTGGTGCCCTGTCTGGCCGCCCATGCGAGCTGTCCTTCCGAACCATGCCGCTCTCGCCGGCATCCGAAACGCACGTCGTCTCTTGACATGGATCGTGCGAATCGCGCGGAACCGGTACGCGACGGCAACACGCTATCTTCACGCGCAATCTGCTTGTCAACGAAATCCGCCAGATACCGTTGCAATAGCGGGCCGTGGAAAGTGCGATGACCCGGAACGGCGAACGCGGCGCCGTCACCCGGCGCCGCGTTCCTGCTGCGGAGGCCTTTAACGAAAGTGAATCAGCCGCGCGCCGAGAGCGCCGGCACGCTGCGCTGCGCGGCCCCCGTGTAGTGCGAGAGCGGGCGGATGAGGCGGTTGTCCGCCGCCTGCTCGATGACATGCGCCGCCCATCCGGTGATGCGGCTGGCGACGAAGATCGGCGTGAAGAGCGGGATGTCGAAGCCCATCAGGTGGTAGGCGGGGCCGGCGGGGAAGTCGAGGTTGGGGTGGATGTTCTTCCGCTCCAGCATGGCGCCGGCCAGCAGGCGGCTCATCTCCATCCAGCGGCGGTCGCCCACCACCTCGGCCATCTTCTCGGCATACTTGGTCATGGTGGGCACGCGGCTGTCGCCATTCTTGTAGACGCGGTGGCCGAAGCCCATCACCAGCGCCTTGTGGTCGAACTTGCCCTCCAGCCACGCCACCGCCTTCGACGGTTCGCCGATCTCGGCCAGCATGTGCATCACCGCCTCGTTGGCGCCGCCATGCAGCGGCCCCTTCAGCGCGGCGATGCCGGCGGTGACGGCGCCGTGCAGGTCGGCGCCCGTGCTGGTCACGGTGCGGGCGGTGAAGGTGGAGGCGTTGAAGCCGTGCTCGGCGTAGAGGATCAGCGAGACGTCGAAGGCCTTCACCACCTCGGGCTGCGGAACCTTACCAAACACGACATGGAAGAAGTTCTCGGCAAAGGTGAGCTTCGGGTCCGGCTCCACCGGCGCCTGCCCCTTGGCGGCGCGGTGCGCGGCGGCGATGGCGGTCGGGATCTTGGCCAGCAGGCGCATCGCCTTGCGGCGCGTGGCGGGCTCGGAGGTATCTGCCGCCTCGGGGTCCTCCATGCCGAGGAAGCTCACCGCGGTGCGGATCGCGTCCATCGGGTGGGCATCGTGCGGGAAGGCCTGGATGACCTGGTGCAGCGCCGGGCTGATGCCGCGCTGCGAGGCCTCCTCGCGCCGGAACTCGGCCAGCTGCGCGGCATTGGGCAGCTCGCCGTTCCACAGCAGGTAGGCCACCTCCTCGAAGCTGCACTGCTCGGCGAGATCCTGCACCGCGTAGCCGCGATAGGTCAGGCTGTTGGTCTCCGGCATCACCTTCGAGACGGCGGAGACATCGGCGATGACGCCGACCAGGCCCTTGCGGATCTCGGGCTGGGTGTCGCTCATGGGTGTCGTTCCTTCCTTGGTGTTCTTGTCGGGCGGGCCAGGCAGAGGAGAGGCCGGGGCGCATGGTGGCGCGCCCCGGCCGGCGGAGGATCAGCAGCGGCGGGTCAGAAGATGCCCGGCTTGCCCTCGGCCAGCGCGCCGCGCGGCAGGCTGACATTGAGCAGGTGCAGCTCGCCGGCCTCCAGGCGCGGCAGGTCCTGCACCACCTCCAGGAAGCGGCGGCTCTCGCGCGGGGTGATCAGCCCCTCGGTCAGGATCTCGAACTTGCGGATATAGTCCTCGCGGCCGAAGGGCTTCGACCCCAGCGGGTGGGCGTTGGCCACCGCCATCTCGTCCACCAGCCTCGTGCCGTCCTTGAAGATGATCTCGACGCGCGCGCCGAAGGCCTTCTCGTCCGGGTCGGTCGAGTGGTAGCGGCGGGTCCACTCCGGGTCCTCGCGCGTCTCGATCTTGTGCCACAGCCGCACCGTGTCGGCCCGCCCCGCGCGCTTCGGCGCGTAGCTGTCCACATGGTGCCAGCGCCCGTCCTGCAGGGCGACGGCGAAGATGTACATGATGGAGTGGTCCAGCGTCTCGCGGCTGGCCTTGGGGTCCATCTTCTGCGGGTCGTTGGCCCCGGTGCCGATGACGTAGTGGGTGTGGTGGGAGGTGTGGATGACGATCTTCTCGATCGCCTCCTGGTCCGGGATCTGCTCGCGCAGCTTGAAGGCGAGGTCGATCAGCGCCTGGCTCTGGTACTCGGCCGAGTGCTCCTTGGTGTAGGTGTCGAGGATGGCGCGCTTGGGCTCGCCCTTCTCCGGCAGCGGCACCTCGTAGTAGGTCGGGCCATAGACGTCGGCGCGGTTGCTCCGCCCCGACAGCACCCAGGCAATGACCGAATCCTCGCCCTCGTAGATCGGGCTCGGCGCGCCCTCGCCGCGCATGGCGCGGTCCACCGCCTCCACCGCCAGCTTGCCGGCATGGGCGGGGGCAAAAGCCTTCCAGGAGGAGATCTCGCCCTTGCGGCTCTGGCGGAAGGTGATGGTGGTGTGCAGCGCCTGCTGCACCGCCTGGTAGATCACCTCCTGCTTCAGCCCGAGCAGCGTGCCGATGCCCGCCGCCGCCGAAGGCCCGAGATGGGCGATATGGTCCACCTTGTGCTCGTGCAGGCAGATGGCGCGCACCAGGTCCACCTGGATCTCGTAGCCGGTGGCCAGGCCGCGGATCAGGTCCTTGCCCGAGCGGCCCATGGTCTGCGCGACCGCCAGCACGGGGGGGATGTTGTCGCCCGGGTGGGAATAGTCGGCGGCGAGGAAGGTGTCGTGCATGTCGAGCTCGCGCACCGCCGTGCCGTTCGCCCAGGCCGCCCATTCCGGCGAGATCTCCTTCGACGCCGGCAGGCCGAACACCGTGGCGCCGCCCTTCTTCGGATGGCCCAGCGCCATGGTGCGCGCGGTGGTGGGGGCGGAGCGGTTGATCGCCGCGATCGCCACCGCCGCGTTGTCGATGATGCGGTTGATGATCATCTCGGCCACCGGCTTCTGCACCGCCACCTTGTCGGCGGCGACGCCGGCGATCTTCCAGGCCAGCTGCTCCTCGCGCGGCAGCAGCGCCTTGGAGGGGTGGACCTTGACGGGGTGTTTCTTCATGGGCGGGCGTTCTCCCTCATCCGTGTGGAATGGTGGCGCTGTTGTGCGCCGCGTCCACGCCATCGTCCATTCCGATTGACGGCGCGGCACGATAGCTTTTCCGTATCGCCGATGGATTTCCGACTCCTCCGCCGCCTCGGGCATTTCCTCGCCGTCGCCGAGGAGGGCCATTTCGGCCGCGCCGCCGCGCGGCTCGGCCTGTCGCAGCCGCCGCTCACCGCACAGATCCAGGCGCTGGAGGCGGAGCTTGGCGTGCGGCTGCTGGAGCGCACCCGCAAGGGCGCGCGGCCGACGCGCGAAGGCGAGGCGCTGCTGCCGCTGGCGCGCCGCGTGGCGGAGGATGCCGGCGCGCTGGAGGCGCTGGCGCGCGAGCTGCGCGCCGGGCGGCACGCGCCGGTGGCCCTCGCCTGCGTCACCTCCGGCCTGTTCGACCACCTCCCCCCGCTGGTGCGGGCGCTGCGCGCCGCGCGCCCCGAGGCCGCGATCGCCGTGCGCGAGATGGACACGGCCGACGCGGTGGAGGCGCTGCGCCGCGGCGAGGTGGACATCGCGCTGCTGCGCCTGGACCGCGACCGCCCGCCGGTGCGCGTGCTGCCGCTCGGCGAGGACATGCTGGTGGCGGCGCTGCCCGAGGGCCACCCGCTGCTCGCCGCCTACCCCGAGGCGCTGCCGCTCTCGGCGCTGGCCGGCGCGCCGCTGCTCACCCTGCCGCGCTCGATCAGCCCGGCCTATTTCGACGCGCTGGTGGCCGCCTGCCGCGCCGCCGGATTCGAGCCGCGCGGCGTGCGCGAGGTCGGCTCGGCGATGGCGCAGCTCGGCTTCGTCGCCTCCGGCCTTGGCGTCGCGCTGGTTTCCTCCGGCATGGCGCGCATCCACCCGCCGGGCGTGGTGTTCCGCGAATTGCGCGGGCCGATCCGCGCCGTCGGCGTGGCGCTGGCCTGGAACGAGGAGCGGCAGAGCGAGGCGGCGGAGGATGTGCTGCGCGTCGCCCGGCAGGTGTTCAACGGCCCCGCCCCGCTCAGGCCTGGTGTGTGAGCGTACGTCCCTGGCCGGCGGCGGATTTGTGCCCCGCCATCGCGCCGCAACGCTCCACACGCCGATTTTCCTGCGCGATCAGGCCATAAGCGCTTTCTTCTCAGGCGGCATGTCGGCATTGTGCGCGCGGCCAGGCCATGCAGGGGACCCTGCACGCCCGGCACACGGCCCGTTCACACCCGGGCCGGTGCGCCGGATGTGCAGGTTGCGTGGCCCGGCCTCGGCCCCGGCGGCGCCTGCCGGCGGGGCTCCTGGGGGATGCGCGGCGGAGGCACCGGGGGCGGTGCCGCGGCCGCGCAGAGGGGGAAGGCCATCATGCTGGAGAACGGCATCACACAACGATGCCGCGCGGGCATCTTCGCACTGCTCGCCGCGGCCCTGCTTGTCCTGTCAACCGCGCCCGCCCGGGCGCAGATCGGCGGCAGCCGCTACGCCGCCATCGTCGTCGACGCCGGCACGGGCGAGGAGCTGCTGGCGATCAACGCCGACGAGCCGCGCTACCCGGCCTCGCTGACCAAGATGATGACGCTCTACATGGTGTTCGAGGCGATGGAGCGCGGCCGCGTCTCGGCCAGCACGCGCATCCCCGTCTCGCGCCACGCGGCGGGGCAGGAGCCCTCGAAGCTGGGGCTGAAGGCGGGCGGCAGCATCGCGGTGCGGGATGCCGTCATGGCGCTGGTCACCAAGTCGGCCAACGACGCCGCCGCCGCGCTCGGCGAGTATCTGGCGCAGGGCAGCGAGGTGCAGTTCGGCCGCATGATGACGCGCAAGGCGCAGGCGCTGGGCATGCGCAACACCAGCTTCCGCAACGCCTCCGGCCTGCCGGACGCCAACCAGGTGACCACGGCGCGCGACATGTCGATCCTCAGCCGCGCGCTGATCCACGACTTCCCCGGGCGCTACGCCTATTTCAGCGCCCGCAGCTTCCGCTACGCCGGGCAGAGCATGGGAAACCACAACCGCCTGCTCACCGAGTATGACGGGGCGGACGGCATCAAGACCGGCTACATCCGCGCCAGCGGCTTCAACCTGGCGGCCAGCGCCGAGCGCCAGGGCACGCGGCTGGTGGCCGTGGTGTTCGGCGGCGCCAACAGCCGCGAGCGCGACGACCATGTGATGGCGCTGCTCGACCGCGGCTTCGCCGAGGCCCGGCGCGGCCTGCCGCCCGACATGCTGATGGCGCGGGGGCCGTCCATGGGCGGTGCCCGCCTCGTAGGCGCGGCGCAGGCGGCGCCGATGGCCGCCCCCGTGGCGCGGGCGGTGAAGCCGTCCATCAAGCCGGCCACGCCGGCGGCCAGCCGCACCCCCCGCCCCGCCCCGCGTGGCGGCGACTGGGTGGCGCAGGTCGGCGCCTTCGCCGACAGCGGCACGGCCCGCCAGGTGGCCGGCCGCGCGGCGCGCGGCCCCGGCACCGCCCGGGTGCAGGCGGTGCGGGTGGATGGCAAGCGCTTCTGGCGCGCCCAGGTCACGGACCTCTCCGCCGCCCAGGCGCGCCGCATCTGCCGGCAGGTGCGCGGCCCCTGCATGGTGATCTCGCCCTGAGGCTCCCGGAGCCCGGCCCGCCTCCCGGGCGGCGCCGGGCGCGAATCCGCGCCGCGCCCGGTTGAGGGGAGGCCGGGCCGGGCCTAGTCTGCCCGCCGCGTTCCTCAACCCGAGCGAGGCGGACCTCCCGGCCATGCAGCTTCCCTACGACCGCGTCCTGCGCGGCAACCTCGTGCTCCCGGACGGCATCCTGAAGGATGGCTATGTCGCGGTGCGCGGCGAGAGCATCGCGGCGATCGGCGCGGGCGAGTTGCCCCCGGCGAAGCAGGTGGACGATTTCTCCGGCCGCACCATCCTGCCCGGGCTGGTGGATGGCCACATGCACACCGGCAGCGCCATCGGCTGGCCCGGCATCGAGGGTGCCACCATGTCCGCCGCCGCCGGCGGCGTGACCACGGTGTGCGACATGCCCTACGACATCCCGCGCGCCGTCACCTCGGCCGCCATCTTCCACGAGAAGGTGGAGGCGGTGCACCAGCTCTCGCATGTGGACGTCGCGCTCTACGGCACCATCCGCAAGACCGGCGGCATCGACGAAGTCGCCGGGCTGGCCGAGGCGGGCGCCTCCGCCTTCAAGCTCTCCACCTATGAGTACGACGCGGTGCGCTTCCCGCGCATCGACCACCCGACCATGGTCGCCGCCTTCCGCGAGATCGCCAAGACCGGGCTGATGGTGGCCGTCCACAACGAGGACCAGGAGCTGGTCGAGCGCCTGACCGCCGAGGCGAAGGCCAGCGGCCGGGTGGACCCGATCATGCACGCCCGCACCCGCCCGCCGCTGGCCGAGACCATGGCCGACCTCGAGATCTTCGAGATCGGGCTGGAGACGGGGGCGCATGTGCACATCGCCCATTCCTCCGTGGCCCGCGGCTTCGAGATCGCCGAGAGCTTCCGCGCCATGGGGGCGAAGGCCAGCGGCGAGGCCTGCATCCAGTATCTCTGCATGACGGAGGAGGACCTCGTCCGCCTCAAGGGCTTCGGCAAGTGCAACCCGCCCTTCCGCACGGCCGAGGAGGTGGAGCGCATGTGGGCGGCGCTGGTGGCCGGCAAGATGGCCTATGTCTCCACCGACCACGCCCCCTGGCAGCGCGAGAAGAAGCTCGGCGACGACATCTTCGCCTGCGGCGCGGGCCTCACCGGCATGCAGAGCTACGCGCCGCTGATGTATTCCATGCTGGTCGAGCGCGGCCTGCCGCTGACGCTGATGGCGAAGTACTGCGCCGAGAATACCGCCCGCTACCACGGGCTGTTCCCGAAGAAGGGCGCCATCCGCCTCGGCTCGGACGCCGACCTTCTGGTGATGGAGGAAGGCGACTTCATCTTCGACGAGGCCAGCATCCAGGACCGGCCGGATGCCCGCTGGTCGCCCTATCATGGCCGGCCGATGAAGGCGCGCGTGGCCGCCACCTATCTGCGCGGCGCGCAGGTGTGGGATGGCGCCACGGTGACGGCGAAGCCCGGGCAGGGCCGCTTCGTGCCGCGCCAGCACCGCGAGAGCGTGCTCGGCTGATGCGCGGCCTGCTGGTGGCCGGGGCGACGGTCGGAGCCTTCGCCCTCTGGATCTGGCTCACCGGGCCCGGCACCAGCCTGCCGCTCGCGCTCGGCGGCGGCCTGTTCGCGCTGCTGGCCGGGCGCGTCGCCTACCGGCTGCTGACGCCGCCCTCACCCGAGAACGACACCGGCCCCGAAGGGGCGCAAGACAGAGGAAAGCGCGATGTTTGAGGTGCGCGAGGAGAAGGACGGCAATTTCTCCGTCTGGATCGCCGGTCAGGAGCGCCTGGCCATGCTGAAGACCGAGGCGGCCGCCGTGGCGCTGATGGAAGCCTTCGAGGATTCCTGGGACGAAGCCTTCATGCAGGCCGTGGCCTCGGTGCAGGAGGACTACGCGGCCGATTTCATCGACCCCCTGCCCCCCGCCAGCAACTGAAGCCCCGCCAGCAACTGAAGCCGAGGAGAGCCCGCATGTCCCGCCGCCTCACCGTCGCCGCCGCCCAGCTCGGTCCCATCCAGAAAGCCGAGCCGCGCGCGGCCGTCGTCGCCCGCCTGGTGCGGCTGATGGAGACCGCGCACAGGCGCGGCGCCGAGGTCGTCGTCTTCCCCGAGCTGGCGCTGACCACCTTCTTCCCGCGCTGGTACGAGGAGGACATCAACGCCGCCGACCACTGGTACGAGCAGGCGCTGCCCTCGAACGAGACGGCGCCGCTGTTCGAGGCGGCGCGGAAGTTCAACATCGGCTTCCACCTCGGCTATGCCGAGATCGCCTACGAGGCAGACGAGACGGGGGTGGTGCGCAAGCGGCACTTCAACACCGCCGTCTATGTGCATCCCTCGGGCGAGGTGGTGCTGAAGTACCGCAAGGTGCACCTGCCCGGGCACCGCGAGTTCGACCCGGCGCGCAAGGTGCAGCACCTGGAGAAGCGCTACTTCGAGGTGGGCAATCTGGGCTTCCCCGTGGTGCGGGCGCCGATCGGCCAGGCCGGGCCGGTGAACATCGGCATGCTGATCTGCAACGACCGCCGCTGGCCGGAGGCCTGGCGCGTGCTCGGCCTGCAGCAGGTGGAGCTGGTGATGCTGGGCTACAACACGCCCTCCATCAACCAGGACGCCAAGGGCTTCGAGGCGCACCACCTGCGGGTGCTGCACTCCCACCTCTCCATCCAGGCCGGCTGCTACCAGAATGCCTGCTTCGGCGTGGGCGTGGCCAAGGCGGGCGTCGAGGATGGCTGCGAGCTGTTCGGCCATTCCATCATCGTCAACCCGCAGGGCGAGATCATGGCCCAGGCGACGAGCTGGGATGACGAGCTGATCGTGGCCGATTGCGACCTGGACCAGTGCACGCTGGGCCGCACCAGCATCTTCAACTTCGCCGCCCACCGCCGCCCCGAGGCCTATGGCCGCATCGTCGAGCAGACAGGCAGCGTGGCGCCGGCCGAGTGGCAGCCCGCCGCCCGCGCCGCCGAGTAAACTTTCCGCAAGGTGGCGGAAACAGGGCCGCCACCGCCGCAGCCTTGCCGCGCCTCCATCGCCATCTCGGCGGTGGAGGTGATCCCATGGCTGATGAATTCCAGACCCGCCGCCGGTTCGGCCTGCTGCTGATGGGCGGCCTGCTGCTGCCGCTGGCGCCCGCCCGGGCGGACGACGACGACGATGACGATGGCCGCCGCAGTCGCGGCTGGCTGTCCGATCGCCGCCGCGACCGGGACGACGATGACGACGACCGGGATGATGACGACCGGGATGATGACGACGATGATGAGGACCGCCGCGGCCGGCGCGGGCGGGATAACGACGATGATGACGGTTGAGGCCGCCGCCGCCGGCATGTGCGGACAGCGGCGCTAGGAGCGGCGCCGGGCGAGACGGGAAGAGGCCTCCCCAGCTCGCCGAATGCCGCCGCCCCCTGGAGCAGAGCGCGAGCAGGCTGCTTTGCCTGATCGCGTGAAGATGCTGGTGAAAACAACGAGCCGGAGCCTTTTCTGTGCGCCGGTGCGAGCGGAGTAGGCTCTAGCCTGTCGCCAGCAGCGCCTGCACCGCCGCCGCCTGGCAGGGCTCGATCACCGGCACGCCCGCAGCGTCCTCGACCGCCGCGCGGTGCCCGGCCATGCCGGCGCAGCCCAGGATGACGGCTTCGGCGCCCTCGGCCACCAGGGCCCGCGCCGTATCGCACAGCGCGCCGCGCGCCGCCTGCGGGTCGGTCAGCGTCTCCATCGGCAGGTTGAGGGCGATGCTGGCGGCCAGGCGCTGCTCCGCTCCCATCGCCTGCAGCGCACGCCGCTGCCGCGCCTTGGACGCCTCGACGAAGGCGATGACGCCGAAGCGCTCCGCCCGCGCCAGCGCCGCCGCCACCGCCGCGCGGAACGGGCCGAAGACCGGGCGCCGCGTCACGCTGCGCACCGCCTCCAGCCCGGGGTCGGACACGCAGGCGATGATGTAGGCCGCCGCCGGCTCGGCCTCGACCATGCGGCAGAGCGGCTCGGCCACGCCGTACCAGTCCCGCCAGGAGGCAATGGCGGGCGGACCGCCGGGCAGCGAGACCACCTCGAAGGGCGGCCGCCCTGGCAGGGCGAACTCCGCCAGGCTCTCGGCGATGCCGCGGGTGCAGCTTTCCGAGCTGTTCGGGTTGATGACGAGGATACGATGGCCCATCTGCCAGATATCCTCCGCCAGCCTGCGACCGCGCAAGGCCCCCGCTCGCGCGGCTGCTCTTGATCGCCGGGGCCGGACATGCGGTTATTGCACCGCACACGAAATGCCCGGCGACAGGGCTGAAAACGATAAAGCCAGGACCATGCCCATGGATCGCCCGCCCGAGCGCTGGGAGCCAGACCGCGCCGCCTCCACCGATACCGTGCCGCTCCCGCCGCTCACCACCATGCTGAAGCGGGGCGCCCTGAACCGCTGCCCGTTCTGCGGCGAGGGCAAGGTGTTCCGTGGCTATCTGACCGTGGTGCCGGAATGCAGCCATTGCGGCGCCGAGCTGGGCCGCCTGCGCGCCGACGACGCGCCGCCCTACTTCACCATCTTCATCGTCGGCCACCTCTTCGTCCCCGTCGTGTTCTGGGTCGAGAAGGCCTATGAGCCGCCGATGTGGCTGCACATGGCGCTGTGGCTGCCGCTCTTCACCATCGCCTCCATGCTCACGCTGCGGCCGGTCAAGGGCGCGGTGGTGGGGTGGATGCTGCGCCTCGGCCTGACCGGCAACGAGGGCGACGCCCCCGTGGTGCGCCGGCGCGACGGCACGGCCAAGCCCGTGGTGGTAAACCCCTCGGTGCAGCGTGGCGATGGCTGACCAGCGGCTGGAGCGGATTGCCCTGCCGGACACCGCCCCCCTGCCCAACCCCTATGCCGAGGCCGACCGCGCCCAGGCGGTGGCCGACCTGCTGGCCGGCAACCGCTTCGACCCCACCGGCCTGCCGCCCGGCCCCTATGTGCTGCATCTGGAGGTCCGCGACGGCCGCCTGGTCTTCGACATCCACGACACCCGCGATGCGCCGCTGCGCATCATCGCGCTGGCGCTCGGCCCGTTCCGCCGGCTGATCAAGGACTACCACATGGTCGTCGCCAGCCATGAGCAGGCGGTGACGGAAGGCGGTTCCGAGGCACGCATCCAGGCCATCGACATGGGCCGGCGCGGCCTGCACAACGAGGGCGCCGAGCTGCTCTGCCAGCGGCTGGATGGCCGCGTGACGCTGGATTTCGAAACCTCCCGCCGTCTCTTCACCCTGGTCTGCGCCCTGCACCAGCGGATCTGACCCGCCCCCTTCACATGACGCGGCGGCGGCAAAGCGCCTATATGCGGGGGCCGGAATTCTCCCCCCGCCCGCGCGCGGCCACACGGACGGAGCCTGCCCCCCATGAAGATCGACGGCGTTCCCTATCGCAGCGTCTGGGTTGACCCCGAGGATGGCTGGTCGGTCCGCATTCTGGACCAGACCCGCCTGCCCTGGACCGTCGAGATCCTGCGCCTCGTGGACGAGAAGCAGGTGGCGCACGCCATCAAGTCGATGCAGGTGCGCGGCGCGCCGCTGATCGGGGCCGTGGCCGCCTACGGGCTGGCGCTGGCGCTGCGGCGCGACGATTCGGACGCGGCGCTGGAGGCCGTGGCCGCCATGCTGGGCCGCACCCGCCCCACCGCCATCAACCTGCGCTGGGCGCTGGACCGCATGCTGCGCGCGCTGCGCCCGGTGCCGGCAGGCAGCCGTGCCGCCGCCGCCTACGCCGCCGCGGCCGACATCGCCGAGGACGATGTGGAGACCTGCCGCCGCATCGGCCAGCACGGGCTGCCTCTGTTGCAGGCGATCGCCGCCCGCAAGCCGGGCAAGCCCATCAACGTGCTGACCCATTGCAACACCGGCTGGATCGCCACCGTCGACTACGGCACGGCGCTCTCCGTCATCTACCAGGCGCATGATGCCGGGCTGCCGGTGCATGTGTGGGTGGACGAAACGCGCCCGCGCAACCAGGGCTCGGCGCTGACGGCGTGGGAGCTGGGCAAGCACGGCGTGCCGCACACCGTCATCGCCGACAATGCCGGTGGCCATCTGATGCAGCATGGCGAGGTGGACATCGTGCTGGTGGGCACCGACCGGGTGACGCGCCAGGGCGACGTGGCCAACAAGATCGGCACCTACCTGAAGGCGCTGGCGGCGCACGACAATGGCGTGCCCTTCTGGGTGGCGCTGCCGCACTCCACGCTGGACATGAGCGTGCGCGACGGGGTGCGCGAGATCCCGATCGAGGAGCGCGACGCGCGCGAGGTGCTGGAGACCACCGGCCAGACCTGGGATGGCCGCGTCGAGACGGTGCGCACCGCCGCCCCCGGCAGCGCCGGCCTCAACCCGGCCTTCGACGTGACGCCGGCCCGTCTCGTCACCGGGCTGATCACGGAGCGCGGCCGTTGCGACGCCTCCGAGACGGGGCTGCTCGGCCTCTACCCGGAGTTCGCGGCCGCCGCCTGAATGGCATGGAAGGGGGCGCGCCCCCTTCCCTCCGGGCGCGTGCCGTTGCACGCTTCTTGCAAGCCGGGCGGCCATTTCCGGCCGTAACCCGGCCCTCAGGGAGTGTCTCGCCGATGCGTCGTCTTGTCCTGTCCGCCTTCCTTGCCGCGCCGCTGGCGCTGGCCGCGCTCTCCGGCGCCGCCCACGCCCAGCAAGGAGGGGCCCAGCAGCCGCTGCGCACGGCGGTGGACGGCACCTTCGCCCCCCACGCCTTCCCCAAGCTCGATGGCGGCGTGCAGGGCTTCAACGTCGACCTGTTCACCGAGGTGGCGCGCCGCATGGACCGCCCCGTCACCATCGACAGCGCCAGCTTCTCCGGCCTGGTGCCGGCGCTGAACGCCGGGCGCTACGACTTCCTGGCCGCGCCGGTGACGGTGACGGCCGAGCGCGCCGAGAACCTGCTCTTCACCGAGGGCTATCTCTACACCGAGTTCCAGTTCGGCATCCGCAAGGGCACGCCGCCGATCAAGTCGCTCGACGACATCCGCGGCAAGGCCATCGCGGTGAACAAGGGCTCGGCCTACGACGCCTGGGCGCAGAAGAACGCGGAGCGGTACGGCTTCACCGTGCAGACCTTCGACAGCCAGCCGGATGCGGTGCAGGCCGTCATCGCCAACCGCGTCTATGCCACGCTGGGCGGCAACACCACCATCCGCTACGCCGCGACGCGCGCGCCGATGCTGGTGCCGGACTTCACCATCAAGGAGACCCGCGCCCACTGGGCCGCGCCCTTCCGCAAGGACAATGCGGCGCTGCGCAACGCGGTGGAGAACGTGCTGGAGTGCATGAAGCAGGACGGCACGGTGGCCAAGCTCTCCGAGAAGTGGTTCGGCAGCAAGCCGGCGGCGGATGACGCCGAGAACACCGTCTTCCCCGGCTATGGCGTGCCCGGCCTGCCCGGCCACGACGCCACCGCGCACACGCCGAACTGTGGTTGAGCGGGCAGGCTGAGGCGGGAACCACGCGGCGGGCCGGGCGTTCCTTCGCCGGAAGGAGACCGGCCATGCCGCGTGGAGACAAATCGGCCTACACGGACAAGCAGAAGCGCAAGGCGGAGCACATCGAGGAAAGCTACGAGGCCCGTGGCGTGCCGGAGGAGGAGGCGGAGCGCCGCGCCTGGGCGACCGTGAACAAGGATTCGGGCGGCGGCAACAAGAGCGGCTCGGGCCGCGGCCACCCGGACAGCAACGCCGCCGCGCATGAAGGCGGCCAAAAGGGCGGCGAGGCTTCGGCCCACCGCCCGGCGGCGGCCCGCTCCGCCTCGGCGAAGAAGGCCGCCGAGACGCGCCGGGCGCATCAGCACTGAGGGGGCAGGCCGCCCCCTCCGCCGCTCAGCGCTGCCGCCAGGGCAGCCCCTCGGCTTTCCAGCCGGCCACGGTGCCGCGGTGGCCGCCCGCGTCCGGCGGCCCCTCGAAGCCGTCCGCCACGTTGTAGGCGTGCTGGAAGCCGGCGGCCTTCGCCGCCTGCGCTGCCGCCAGGCTGCGCGCGCCGGAGCGGCACAGGAAATACAGCTTGTTCAGCGGCGTCAGCCCGGCCTTGCGCAGATGGTCCGGGAAGGCGCCGTTCACCTGCATGCTGGGATAGACCTGCCAGGGGATCAGCACCGGCTGCTTGCCGGCCTCCCCGAGATCCGGCAGCCCGACGAAATTCCATTCGGCATCGGTGCGCACATCCACCAGCACGGCGTCCGGGTCGGTGCGCAGGCTTTCCCAGGTGGCACCCGGGGTCACGTCGTCGACGCTCATGGCGGAACTCCTCTGCGTGTCCAGTCCTTACAGTGTGGGGTCGCGGCGGCGCGGCGTCCATGCCACTGGCCCCGACGCGCCGGCCGGGGCAGGATGCGCGGCAGCGTCGGGCGGCAGGAGGGTTGGGGATGGCACTCGTGGTGGCGGTGGCGCAGCGCAAGGGCGGCGCCGGAAAATCGACCGTCGCGGCCACCCTGGCGACGGCGCTGGCGGCCAGCGGCCATGGCGTGGCCTTGCTGGACAGCGACCCGCAGCAGACCCTGGCGCGGTGGAACAAGGAGCGGCAGGGCCGCGCCCAGGCGGCCGCCCTGCGCTTCGAGGCGGTGGCCGGCTGGCGCATGCCCGCCACGCTGGACCGGCTGCGCCGTGAACACGACTTCCTGATCATCGACACGCCGCCGCACGCCGATACCGATTCGCGTATCGCCATCCGCGCGGCCGACCTGGTGCTGGTGCCGCTGCAGCCCTCGCATGCCGATCTCTGGGCGATGGACGCGACGCTGGATGTGGCGGCCGCCGAGCGGCGCCCGGTGCGGCTGCTGATGAACCGCGTGCCCCCCAGCGGCCGCCTGCGCGACGAGATCGCCGCCGAGCTGGCGCGGCGCGGCCTGCCGGTGCTGGCACCCACGCTGGGCAACCGCACCGCCTTCGCCAGCGCCTTCGCGCAGGGGCTGGGGGTGGCGGAAGCCGCGCCGCGTGGTACCGCCGCCGACGAGGCGCGTGCCCTGGCGCGCGCCATCGAGGACCACCGCAAGGAATGACCGGGATGACGCTTGTCTATGTGCTGCACCTGCTGGGGGCCGTGCTCTGGGTCGGGGGCATGGCTTTCGCGATCCTGGCGCTGCGGCCGAGCCTGGCCACGCTGCCCGGGCCGCAGCGGCTCGCCGTGCTGGGGGGCGCCTACCGCCGCTTCTTCCTGGTGGTGTGGCATGCCATGCCGGTGATGCTGGCCAGCGGCTACGCGCTGCTGTTCGGCTGGTATGGCGGCTTCGCCGGCTCGGGCTGGCACATCCACACCATGCATCTCACAGGGCTGATCATGTCGGCCGTGTTCCTGGCCATCTTCTTCGGGCCCTGGAAGGCGATGCGCGCCGCCCTCGCCGCCGGGCAGGATGCCGCGGCGGCCGCGGCGGCCGACAAGGTGCGCCGCCTCGTCACCCTCAACCTCGTCATCGGCCTGCTCACCGTCATCGTCGCCGGCTGGGGGCGCTTCGGCGGATGAGCCTGGCGGCCGGGATCGAGCTGGTCCCCGACAACAAGGGGCCGGAGGCGCAGGCGGTGCTGGCCGGCCTCGCCACGCACCGCCGCGCCGCCATGGAGGCGCGGCCGGAGGCGCTGGAAGCGCACCCGCTCTGCTTCCTGCGGCGGGATGCCGGGGGCGTCATCCGCGCCGGGCTGGTGGGCGAGGTGACGATGGACTGGCTGTTCATCGACAAGTTCTGGGTCGATGAGAGCCTGCGCGGCCAGGGCACCGGCAGCGCCCTGCTCGCCGCCGCCGAGGCCGAGGCGCGGCGCCTCAGCGCGGTGGGGGCGCATCTCTACACCAGCAGCTTCCAGGCGCCGGCCTTCTACCGCAAGCACGGCTTCCAGGAGATCGGCCGGCTGGAAGGGCGGCCGCGGGGGCACCACCGCCTCTGGTTCGCCAAGCGCTTCGGGGCGCCGGCCGGCTGAGGGCGCCGCCGCCGGGGCGGCTTCCGAACCCGCCCTGGCTGGCGCGGTTCTCCTGCGGCGGGCGGCTCCTCGCCCGCCATCAAGGAGGCCTGCCGGCATGTCGCGTACCATCACCATTCTGCTGCCTCCGGAAAGGACCGACGCGGTGGCCGCCCGGCTTGGCGGCTGCGAAGGCGTGATCGGGCTGGGCCTGCAGCGTGGCGGCTCACTCAAGCCGGCCGGCGACGTGCTCACGGTGCAGGCCACCAACCAAGGTCTCGCGGCGGCCCGGCGGGTGCTGGATGAGCACGGTATCGGCACGGAGGTCGGCCTGGTGACGACCGGCAACCCCTCCAGCCTGATCGCCGCCCAGGGCCAGGACGCCATCAGCTGCGAGGATGACGAGGCGGACTGGGAGGAGATGAACACCCTGATGCGCCAGGACACCAACATCGGCAGCAACTTCCTGCTGGCGATGTTCCTGGCCGGGGTCGTGGCCGCTGCGGGCCTCTGGACCGACACGCTGCACATCGTCATCGGCGCCATGGTCATCGCGCCCGGCTTCGAGCCGATCCTGCGCGTGCCCTTCGGCCTGCTGGGCGGCCGGAACCAGGCGACGCTGCATGGGCTGAAATCCACCGCCGGCGGCTATGCCGCCCTCCTCCTCGGCGCCGCCCTCGCCATGCTGTTCCTGGGCATGGCCTCGCCCTCGGCCGCCAGCCTGGGCGAGCAGCACTGGGTGCAGTACTGGACCAAGGCGGAGATCTCCTCGGTGCTCGTCTCGCTGGCGGCCGGGGCCGCCGGGGCGGTGATCATCGCGGCGCAGCACTCGGTGCTGACCACCGGCGTGATGATTGCGCTGGCCCTGATCCCCACCATGACGATCGTCGGCATGGCGGTGGTCAGCCTGGAATTCGTGCTGGCCGGCAAGGCGCTGCTGCGCTGGGCCCTCGACGTGGTCTGCGTGGTGGCGGGCGGCGGCAGCGTCTTCCTGCTCAAGCGCCGGATGCAGCACCGCGGCGCTGCCTGAACCCGGCGCCGCCCCTACCGGGCGGCGGGCCGGGGCGCCACGAGGTGTTTATTTGTGCGGATGAGGCAATAAGCCGAAACTTGGCCATTCCTTCCGCTTTGTGCAGGCGGCCGGCGACCAGCCGGCTGCCCATCAGGCTGCCTCCCCGCATCGAGGACTACCCCCCGTGGACACACCCCAGGCCCGCGCGAATCTGCTGGCCGCCTTCCAGCTGAGCGAAGCGGACCTTTCGGCGCTGCGCGCCCAGGCGCCGCTGTTGCAGCAGCGGCTGCCCTCGCTGATCGAGAGCCTGCAAGCCCGCTTCGCGCCCTGGCCCGAGATCCAGTCCGCCCTGGCCCGGCCCGAGGTGCACCGCGTGCGGCTGGCGCACTGGCTGCGCCTGGCCAGCGGTCAGCTGGACGAGGGATTCACCGCCTCCGCCCGCGCCCTGGCCGATGCCTTCTACCGCCATGGCGTGCCGGGATACGCCGTGACCATCTGCCACGCCACCGTGGCGCATGGCGTGGCCGACATGCTGGCGGAGGCGCTGGCGCCGCGCGGCCTGGGGCGCCTGTGGCCCTTTGCCGCCCGGCGACGGGCCGCCGGGCTGCGCGCCGCGCTGGTGCGCGTCGCCTGGCTGGACCTGGAGGTGCTGCTGGAGAGCTACGCCACCGCCGAACGCGCCAGCCGGCAGGCGGCGCTGCACGCCCTGGCCGGCACCTTCGAGGCGCGGGTGAGCGGCGTGGTGCAGGGCGTCGGCGCCTCCGCCGGCGCGCTGGACCAGGCGGTGCAGGTCATGTCCGGCACCGCCGGGCGGATGGGCGGTGCCTCGCACACCCTGGCCGAGGTGGCGCAGGAGGCCAGCACCACGGTGCAGACCGTGGCCAGCGCCACCCAGGAGCTGACGGCCTCCGTGGACGAGATCCGCCGCCAGGTCTCGCATTCGGCGCAGATGACCGCGCGCGCGGTGGAGGACGCCCACCGCACGGACACGGTGGTGCAGGCGCTGGCCGAGGGCGCCAGGCGGATCGACGACGTGGTGGGGCTGATCAGCAGCATCGCCGGGCAGACCAACCTGCTGGCGCTGAACGCCACCATCGAGGCGGCGCGCGCCGGCGAGGCCGGCAAGGGCTTCGCCGTCGTCGCCTCCGAGGTGAAGAACCTGGCCAGCCAGACCGCCCGCGCGACGGAGGAGATCAGCGGCCAGATCGGCCAGGTGCAGGACGCGACGCGCGAGGCGGTGGCGGCGATCGAGAACATCGCCCGCGCCATCGGGGCGGTGGGCGAGGTTTCCACCGCCATCGCCGCCGCCGTCGAGCAGCAGGGGCAGACCACGCGCGAGATCGCCGCCAGCATCCACCACGCCGCCGAGGGCAACCGCAAGGTCAGCGCGCTGGCCGCCGGCCTGACGCATGGCGCCCAGGAGACCCAGGGCGTCGCCGCGCAGCTCACCGGCGCCGCCGGCGCGCTGGGCCGGCAGACCGACAGCCTGCAGGAGGCGGTCGGCGCCTTCCTGGCCGAGGTGCGGAGCT
>NZ_JCACVY010000079.1:0-18543 GCF_058833935.1 Roseomonas sp. TS2
GGAGGACGGGATGCGCGTGGACCCCGCGCGCTTCACGCCGGCCCATGCGCTGCTGATCCGCCTCGCCGCGGAGCACCCGGCGGTGGACCGCATCTTCGTCAACCCGGCGATCAAGCAGGCGCTGTGCGAGGCCATGCCGGGCGCCGCCTGGCTGCGCCGCGTGCGGCCCTGGCGGGGTCATGATTCACACTTCCACATCCGGCTGCATTGCCCGGAAGGCCAGCCGGGCTGCCAGCCCCAGGCGCCGGTGCCGCCCGGCGACGGATGCGATTCCAGCCTGGCCTGGTGGTTCACGCCCGAGGCCCGCCAGCCCGCGCCGCGCCCCGGCAAGCCGGCGCCGCCACCCGCGCTGCCGGCCGCCTGCACCGACATCCTGGCTGCGCCTTAAATTTTGTAATCAACGGCTTGTGGCGCTTTCTTGATCCTGCCTCCCGGCAGGATCCGCGGCCTTGCCGGCAGCCTTGTCGCCGGCAGCCTGTCAGCAGCCGCGCAGGCGCAGGGCCAGCACCGGATCATCCGTGGCCATCGCATCCACGCCCAGGGCCAGGGCGCGCTCGATGCTGGCGGCATGGTTGGCGCCCCACACCCCCACCTTCAGCCCGGCCGCGCGCAGCTTGCGCATCAGCCCGTCATCGAGGGCGGCGACATGCGTCTCCACCATGTCGAACCCGTAGGCGCGGGCGACGCCGATCACGCCCTCGGCGCCGATCTGCCGCAGCACGGCCGGCTCGAACAGCCAGATGACTCCCGCGAGCCCGCCAGCCTGCGTCGCCGCCGCCGCCAGCGTCGCCTCGAAGGCGATGATGCGGCTCTGCGGGCGGATGCCGGCGGCATCCAGAACAGCGAGGGTGCGGGGCAGCAGGGCCGGGTCCGGCGCCACGCCGGGGGCCGTCTTCAGCTCCACCTGGAGTTGCATCGAACGGTCCCGGAACAGCGCCGCCACATCGGCCAGCAACGGCACGCGGGCACCCCCCGCCCCGGCCCCGCGCAGCCGCGTCGCGGCCAGATCCGCCGCCGGGCGTGCCGCCACGGGGCCGTCGCCCTCCGTGGTGCGGTTCAGCGTCGCGTCGTGGATCACCACCGGCACGCCGTCGGCCGAGAGGTGCACGTCGCACTCCGCCTGCTCCACAGCCAGGGAGAGGGTGTTGCGGAAGGCTTCGAGGCTGTTCTCGGGCCAGAGGAAGGCGCCGCCGCGATGGCTGACGATGGCGGTGCCGGCGCCGGCCGGAGCGGCCGTTCGGGGGGCGGGTTCGGTCATGGCTACGCTTCTCTGCCGCAGCATGGCTTCTGGCGCAACGGTGTGCAGCCTTGTATCATTGGTTGAAGCTCTCCGGGAGGTCGTGACATGCCCCTGCTGTTGGTTGCCCACGATCAGTCGCCCGATGGCGCCCTCGCGCTGGAGGACGCCGTATGGCAACTGGCGGAGTCGCACCTCGCCCTTCCTGGCTCGCTCCTGGTGGAAAGCGCGGTTTCGGCGCGCTACCTGGTGGAGCATCTGAAGGGTGCGATGCGCCGGGCGGGCCTGGATGGCGCCCTGCTCGTCGCGCCGGTCACCAGCGCCAACTGGGATGGCCTCTCAGCGGAGGCCGGCGAGTGGCTGCGCACCAGGCTGGCTTGAAGCCGCGCGCGGCCGGGCCGGCCATGCTCGCGCGCCGCGCCCCGCGCCGCCGTCCGTTCCGCCCCGCGATGGCCGCGCTGGGCCTGGCGCTTTCCCTCTGCACGCCCGCCCTGTGCACGCCCCCGCTGGCGGCCGAACCGCAGGAGACCATCACCCTGAAGGTGGTGGGCGGCCTGGCCGGCGTGTCGCAGTACACCCGGTACGAGGAGCCGTTCTGGCGCCACCGCGTCACGGAACTGACCAAGGGCCGCGTCACGGCCGAGATCACACCGTTCGACCGCGCCGGCTTCCGCGCCGAGGAGGTGCTGCCGCTGATGCGGCTCGGCGTCGTTCCCTTCGGCACCGCGCTCGTCGCCGTCGTCTCCAGCGAGGAGCCGGAGTTCAACGCGGTCGACCTGCCGGCGCTCAACCCGGATATCGGCCGGCTGCGCGAGACGGTGCGCCTCTACCGCCCGCACCTGCGCGACATCCTGCAGGAGCGCTACGGGGTCGAGCTGCTCTCGATCTACACCTACCCCGCGCAGGTCACCTGGTGCACGCGGCCCTTCAACGGCCTCAGCGATCTCTCCGGGCGGCGGGTGCGGACCTCCTCGGTGGGGCAGGCGGAGATGTTCGAGGCGCTCGGCGCCACCTCCGTGGTGATCCCCTTCGCCGACACCGTGGCGGCGCTGCGGGCGGGCGTCGTGGAATGCGCCGTCACCGGCACCCTCTCCGGCTACACCGTCGGGCTGCACGAGGTGACGAGCCATGTGCACAGCATGGCGCTGACCTGGGGCGTCTCGATGTTCGGCGCCAACAAGGCGACCTGGGACTCGCTGCCGGCCGATCTGCGGGAGACCATCCGGCAGGGGCTGGCGGAACTGGAGACCTCCATCTGGGACGCCGCCGCGCAGCAGACGGGCGAGGGCCTCGACTGCAGCGCCGGCCGGCCCGGCTGCACCACCGGGCGGCCCGGCCGCATGACGGTGGTGCCGGTGACGCCGGCCGACCAGCAGCGCCGCCGCCAGCTGCTGATCGAGACGGTGCTGCCCCGCTGGATCGACCGCTGCGGCGAAAGCTGCTCCAGTGCCTGGAATACCTATCTGGGGCCCTCGCTGGGCATCCTGACCCGGCCCGACTGACATGCTGCAATTCCGACGGATCCGGCTGGCCATTCTGCTGGCCGCGGTTGCCCTGCTGCTTGCGCAGTGGTTCGCCACGGCCATGCTGATCGGCCGCTCCCGCGAGGCGGCCATCGGCGTGGCCAGCGACACCGTCCAGCGCGTGGCGCGCGCCGTCGAGGCCTCGCTGAACCGCAACTTCGTGCAGGTGGACGCGGTGCTGGCGGGGCTGCCCGCCATCATCACGCCGCTCGCCACGAATGGCGGCCTGGACAGCGCCCTGCTCGACCGCATCCTGCGCGAGCTGAACAACCAGAACTTCACCTTCCGCGACATCCTGCTGGTGCGGCCGGACGGGGTGCCGCTGGCCACCGGCCTCGCCGTCTCGCGCCGCCGCCCGCTGCCGCTGGCACTGGACAAGAGCTTCTTCGAAAGCGCGCCGCGCCCGGGCGCCGTGCTGATCGGCGGGCCGTTCCGCAACCCCGCCACCGGGGAGTGGTCGCTCTTCATGGCGCGCCGGGTCGCGCTGCCGGGCCATGGGCTGCTGCTGGCCGTGGCGGAGATGCCGGTGCCGGTGCTCGGCACGCTGCTGGCCGTAGGCGGCGAAGGGGCGGGTCTGCGCATCACGCTGGAGCGCGACGACGGCACGCTGCTGGCCAGCCTGCCGCATGACGAGACGCGCATCGGCACGCGGCTCAGCCCTGGCGCGGCGCAGCGGCTGCAGGAAGCCACCGGCACCGCGGCCACCGAGATGAACAGCCGCTTCGAGAATGGGCGCGTCATCTCGGCGGTGCGGCCGCTGCTCTACCCTGCCCTGTCGCTCTCGGCGAGCATGAAGCTCTCCGCCGCCCTGGCCGAGTGGGAGAAGGAACGCTTCCGCGCGATGGTGATCTCCCTCGGCTTCGCCGCCCTTGTGGCAGCGCTTGGGGGCGCGCTGGCGATGGCGATGCGGCAGCGCGAGAAGGTGGAGGCCGAGCGCATCCGCTGGCGCGCCACGCTGGAGAATGCGCTGGACTCCATGACGGACGGCTTCGTCATGTGGGACGCGAACGACCGGCTCATCGCCTGTAATGCGCGCTACAAGGATTTCTACCGCGTCAGCGCGCCCTTCATCGAGCCCGGCGCGCATTTCGAGGACATCATGCGGGAGGGCTTCCTGCGCGGCCAGTACCCGCAGGCGGGCGACGACCTGCAGGCCTTCCTGGCCGAGATGCGCCGCTGGCACCGCGGCAACAACCCGCCGATGGAGCGGCTGCTGCCCGACGGGCGCTGGGTGCTGATCACCGAGCGGGCGACGCCGGGCGGCGGCACGGTGGGCATCCGCACCGACATCACCGAGCTGAAGCAGGCGATGGAGGAGCTGGCCACCGCGCGCGACGCCGCCGCCGCCGCCGGCGAGGCCAAGAGCCAGTTCCTGGCGCGGATGAGCCATGAGCTGCGCACGCCGCTGAACGGCATCCTGGGCTTCGCCCAGGTGCTGCTGAACGACCCGCGCCTGGCCGCCGACCAGCGCGACCAGCTGCGCACCCTGCACGAGGCCGCGCGCCACCTGCTGGAGCTGGTGAACGGGCTGCTCGACCTCTCCAAGATCGCCGCCGGCCGGCTGGAGCTGCACCCCACCCCCACCGAGCTGATGCCGCTGCTGGAGCGCAGCGCCGCGCTGCTGACGCCGGAGGTGCAGCGGAAATCGCTGCGCTTCGCGCTGGAGCTGGCGCCAGGCACGCCCGCCAGCGTGCTGGTGGACGCCATGCGGCTGCGCCAGCTGATCCTGAACCTGCTTTCCAACGCGGTGAAGTTCACGCCCTCCGGCGGCCGGGTGACGCTGCGGGCGCGGTCCCTCCCCGGCGCGGACGGCATCCGCCTCGAGGTGGAGGATACCGGCCCCGGCGTGCCGCCCGAGCAGCAGCACCTGCTGTTCCGCGATTTCGTGCAGCTCGCCAGCCCCGGCGCGCAGACGCCGGAAGGTGGCGTCGGCACCGGGCTGGGCCTGGCGATCGCGGCGCAGCTGGCGGAGCTGATGGGCGGCCGCATCGGCTGCGATAGCCCGCCGGGCCAGGGCGCCACCTTCTGGGTGGAGTTGCCGCTGCCCACCGCCCTGCCCGCGCCCGCCCACTCTCCGCCCGGCAATGCCGGGCCGGCGCCGGCCGAGTCCGACACCGCCAGCCGGATGCCGCTGCAGGTGCTGGTGGCGGACGACGTGCCGGCAAACCGGCTGGTGGCCCGCGCCATGCTCACCAGTGCCGGGCACCACGTCACCTGCGTCGAGGATGGCGCGGTGGCGCTGTCGGCCGTGCAGCAGGGCGAGTTCGACCTGGTGCTGATGGACCTGCAGATGCCGGTGATGGACGGGCTGGAGGCCACCCGCCGCATCCGCGCCCTGCCGCCGCCGCGCGGCCGCGTGCCGGTGATCGCCGTCACCGCCTCGGCGATGCCGGAGCAGGTGGAGGCCTGCCGCGCCGCCGGCATGGATGGCCATCTGGCCAAGCCGATCGACCGCGAGACGCTGCTGCGCCTGGTGCAGCAATACGCCGACGACCGGCGCACCCGCCCCGGCGCCACGCCGCAGGTGGACGGGGCGCTGGAGCAGGCCGTGCTGGTCGACACCTCCGCCTGCGCCGCACTGGCCGCGGATCTCGGCCCGGCGGCGAGCGCCGTGCTGTGGGAGTTCGTGGCCGAGCTGGGGCGCGGCCAGGAAAGCGTGGCGACGCTGCTGCACACGCTGGACGTGAGCGAGATCCGCCCCACCGCGCACCGCCTGCTGGGCGTTGCCCGCACCATCGGGGCGCGGCGCCTGTCGCGGGCGCTGGAGGATCTGCAGCGCGCCGTGGCGCAGTCCGGTTCCCTCAACGAGCCGCTGGCCCGGGTGCAGGCCACGCTGGACGCCACGGTGCCGGCGCTGCGCGGCTGGGTGACCCAGCAATTCGGCCACCCCATGGTCGAGCCCGCCGCGGAGGGCTGAGCGCTCCGCCGGCGGCGGCGTTCAGCCCAGGGTGGCCAGGCGCTCCCCGAGCAGGGCGAAGAAGGCGTCGGCGTCCAGCCGCTCCAGCAGCCGGGCATTGGCCGGGGCCGGGCCGCGCTGCCAGCGGTCGATGCGGGTGCGGCCACGGTCCGGCCCTTCCAGCACCACGGCGGCGGAGACGGGGCGGTGCGTGAACAGCGCCGGCGCCACCAGCCAGGCCACGGCGCAGGGGTCGTGCAGCGGCGCGCCGCGCCCGTCGAACCGGCGGGAGGGCGGCAGGGCGGCGAGGATGTCGGCCGCCGCCCGCAGGCAGCGGCCGCCGCCCCGGGCGCGCAGGGCGGCGACGCGCGCCGGCGTCACCAGCGCCTGGGCGGTGAGGTCCAGCGTGGCCAGCGTGACGGGCCGGCCGCAGCCGAGCAGCACGGCCAGCGCCTCGGGGTCCATGGCGGCGTTGAACTCGGCGGCGGGGGTCCAGTTCCCCTCGCCCACCGCGCCGGTCATCAGCACGATCTCCGCCACCCGCCCGGCCAGCGCCGGCTCGGTGGCCAGGGCCAGCGCCAGGTTGGTGGCCGGCCCCAGCCCCACCAGCGTGACGCTCTCCGGCGGCGCCGCGCGCAGCCTCTCGCGCAGCACGTCGGCGGCGAGGCCGGGGGCGGCGGCCGGCCCCTCGGGCAGCACCACGCCGCCCAGCCCGTCCTCGCCATGCACCTGGGTTTCCGAGCGGAAGGCGCCGACCAGCGGCCGGTCGGCGCCGCCCACCACTGGCACGGCGCTTCCCCGCGCACCGGCCAGCCCCAGCACGGCGCGGGCGTTGGGCAGGGTCTTCTCCAGCCCCACATTGCCGCCCGCCACGGTGACGAGCCGCAGGTCGATCTCCGGCGACGCAAGCGCCAGCCAGAGCGCGATGGCGTCATCCGTGCCGGGGTCGCAATCCAGCAGGATGGTGCGCGGTGCGGCGGTCATGCGGGCAGCTCCGTCTCGACGATGCTGGCCAGGAAGGCGGCACCGGCGGCCAGGGCATCGTCGTTGAAGTCGAAATGCGGGTTGTGGTGGTAGCCCTCGGGGTGGGCGGGCGCGCCGGTGCCGAGCCAGGCATAGGCGCCGGGCCGGACCTCCAGCATGGCGGAGAAATCCTCGCCGGCGGTGATGGCCGGGTAGTCGTCCAGCGCGGCGGCCGCACCCACCGTGGCGATGGCGGCGCGGTGCATCAGCGCCGCCTGCGCCGGATGGTTCACCGTCGGGCCCAGGCGGCGGGTGTAGGCATACTCCACCGCCACCCCGTGCGTGGCCGCCATGCCGCGCGCGATGCCGCCGATGCGGCGCTCCAGCAGGTCGCGGTTGGCGGCGGTGAGGGCGCGGGCGGTGCCGCGCAGGCGCACCTCGGCCGGGATGACGTTCGGCGCCTCCGGGTGGCCCGCCGCCATGTGGCCGACGCTGACCACCCCCACCCCCATCGGGTCCAGCTCGCGCGCCACGATGGAATGCAGGGCGGCGACGAACTGCGCCGCCGCCAGCGTGGCGTCGGTGCCCAGATGCGGCTTGGCGCCATGGGTGCCGCGGCCACGGAACACGGCTTCCCAGGTGTCGGAGGAGGCCAGCACCGGCCCCTTCGGCACGGCGACATGGCCGAGTGGCAGGCCCGGCAGGTTGTGCAGCGCATAGACCGCGTCGGCCGGGAAGCGCGTGAACAGCCCCTCCGCCACCATGCGCTGGCCGCCGCCCCGCGATTCCTCGGCCGGCTGGAACACCAGGTGCACCGTGCCGGCGAAGCGGTGCCGGTTGGCCGCCAGCCACTTCGCGGCGCCGAGCAGCATGGCGGTATGGCCGTCATGGCCGCAGGCGTGCATCCGGCCGGGCACGGTGGAGGCATAGGGCGCCCCGGTGGCCTCGGTCATGGCCAGCGCGTCCATGTCGGCCCGCAGCGCGATGGCGCGGTTGCCGCCCCTGCCGCCCTCCGCGCCGCCGCCCTGGCCACGCAGCGTGCCGACCACGCCGGTGCCGGCCAGCCCTTCCGCCGTCTCGATGCCGGCGGCGCGCAGCTCGGCGGCGACGAAGGCGGCGGTGCGGTGCTCCTCGAAGCCCAGCTCCGGATGGGCGTGCAGGTCGCGGCGCCAGGCGGTCATGGCGGGGGCGAGCGGGGCGAGGTCCTCGGGCGTGGGCATGCGGCTCCTGCGGGCTGCGGCGGAATGGGCCGGCCACCATGCCACCGGCCGCCGCGCCCGGCCACACCGCCCCCCCGGCATTGCTCCGGAGAGGGGAATGCGGCAAGCAAGCGGTTTCGGCCGATGGGGTGCCCTCGCCGCCGACTCTCTCATATGATAAGATGACGTCCTGGCCGGAACGGCCGGAGGAGGAGGCCATCATCATGGACGGACGCAGCGAGGCTGAAGCCACGCCTGGGATCGAGCTGGCACCGCTCTCGCCGCCGGCCAACCTGACGGCGGAGCTCGTCCGCCGGCTGGCCGCCGAGATCCGGGCCGGGCGGCTGCGCCCCGGCGACCGCCTCCCCACCGAGCAGGCGCTGATGCGGCAGGCCGGCGTCTCCCGCACCGTGGTGCGCGAGGCCGTGGCCGCGCTGCGCGCCGAGGGGCTGGTCCTGACGCGCCAGGGCGTCGGCGCTTTCGTGGCCGACCCGGCGGCGCGTGGCCAGGTCCGCATCGATCCGGGCGAGATGCGCTCTCTCAACGACGTTCTGCAAGTCATTGAACTGCGTATCGCCATTGAGACCGAGGCGGCCGGGCTGGCGGCCGAGAGGCGCGATCCGGCGGCGCTGGAGCGCATCACCCAGGCCGCCGCCGTGTTCGACCGGGCGGTGGATGCGGGCGAGAGCGCGGTGACGCAGGACCTGGAGTTCCACCGCGCCATCTTCGCCGCCACGGGCAACAGCTTCTTCCCGCGCTTCCTGGAGTTCCTGGGGCCCATGCTGATCCCGCGCCAGACGGTGCGGCCCTATATGGAGGAGCCCTCGGCGCGCACCGCCTATTTGGTGCGGGTGCGGGAGGAACATGCGCGAATCGCCGCTGCCATCGCCGCCGGCCAGGCGGCTGCCGCGCGTTCCGCCATGCGCCGCCACCTGACGGCAAGCCGCGACCGCTACGCCCGCCTGGCGGGACAGCTCGCCTTGTCCGAACGTGGCTGAGGGCATGCGCCCCGTCAGCAGCATGCGGGCAGGAAAGCTTCAGGAACAACGCGAAAGGCGGCCTTTCTGAGACCGCTGCGGAAGATCCGGGAAGGACTTCAGGAAGAAGAACACTTCCTGCCCCGCCTCCGCCCGGCTCCGCCACGCCGACGTCAGTGCCGCCGCGCCGACCTGCACCTCAGCCATCGGGACCAAGTGGCGGAAAATACGGCATTCGCTTGTTGACCAACGTATTGGAACCTTCGTAGAACACCCGAATGGTTGCCGCTTTGTTCGCGACACTGTTCTGGCTGCAGGGAGCCCTCCAATGCTGACGCGCAAGCAACACGAGTTGCTGATGTTCATCGACCGGCACCTGCGCAGCACCGGCTTCTCGCCCTCCTTCGAGGAGATGAAGGACGCGCTGAAGCTGCGCTCCAAATCCGGCATCCACCGCCTGATCACGGCGCTGGAGGAGCGCGGCTTCCTGCGCCGCCGCGCGCACCGGGCCCGCGCGCTGGAGGTGATCCGCCTGCCGGAAGGCGTGGCGCCCGCCCCCCTGCCGCCCATCCTCCAGCCGGAGGAGGCCGCGCCGCCCCGGCCGGGCTTCGCGGCCAATGTTATCCGCGGCAATTTCGCCTCCAACCTGGCCGGCGTGGCCAAGGGCGCGAACGAGGCGGCGGCGGTGAGCCTGCCGCTCTATGGCCGCATCGCCGCCGGCCAGCCGATCGAGGCGCTGCGCGACCAGGGCACCAATGTCGGCGTGCCGGCCGGGCTGCTGGGCAGCGGCGAGCACTATGCGCTGGAGGTGTCCGGCGATTCGATGATCGAGGCCGGCATCCTGGATGGCGACACGGTGATCATCCGCCGGGGCGATACCGCCGACAGCGGCGACGTGGTGGTGGCGCTGGTGGACGATGCGGAGGTGACGCTGAAGCGCCTGCGCCGCCGCAACAACTCCATCGCGCTGGAGGCCGCCAACCCGCGCTACGAGACCCGCATCTTCGGGCCGGACCGGGTGAAGGTGCAGGGCCGGCTGGTGGGGCTGCTGCGCCGCTACTGAGGCGGCGCTACGGCGCGGCTGCGCGCGGACGGGGCGGCGGCGGCACCCAGGGCCGCGCCCCCCGCCAGGCGCGGTCCGAGACCACCCGCGGCGCCCCGCCCGGCCGCAGCCAGACGGCATGCGGCCCATCCCGCCAGACGCTGAAGCGGTCCACCCAGGGCGTGCCCGGGCAGCGGCCGCGGATCGGCTCCGCCGCCACCAGCAGCGCGGCGCCCGTGGCGCAATGCGGCGCGGCCAGCAGCGGCGGCGCCGTCTCGTTCCGGCGCGGCTTCGGCGCGCGCAACAGCAGGGCCACGGGCCCCTCCGGATAGGGTTGGAAGCGGCAGGCCTGCGGCGTGCAGTCCAGCCCGGGGGTGGCGGCCTCGCCATCGCGCAGGGTGTCCGCCTCATCCTCCCCCCAGCCGCGCAGCCAGGCATCCCGCACGAAGGTCGAGCCGCCGCTGGCCTTCTGCACCACCACCCCCGCCGGGGTCCGCAGCGCGATCAGCTTCGCGTCGGCCGAGACCAGCAGGTCCGGCGGCGTGACGAAGGCGCCGCTGGCCAGCCCCGCCGCCAGCATGGGCAGGCCCAGCAGCCGCCACCGCGCGCGCCACAGGCACAGCCAGACCAGCCCTGCGGAAGCGAGCAGCAGCCCCCAGCCCGGCATCGGCGTGGCCTGGAGCGCGGCGCCGGGCCAGGCGGCCACGCCGCGCGCCACCAGCAGCACCGCCTCCACCCCCCAGCCCATCGGCGCCAGCGCCCAGGCTTCCAGGCCCAGCGGCATCAGCAGAAGCGCCACCAGCCCCGCCGGCATCACCAGGAAGGAAGTGAGCGGCACCGCCACCATGTTGGCCACCACGCCATAGAGCTGCAGCCGGCCGAAATGGTGCAGGCCATAGGGGCTGGTGGCGATGCCGGCCAGCAGCGAGGTGGCCAGCATGCCCAGCAGCAGCACCGCCGGCCGCCGCCACCAGCCGGGCGCGGCACGCAGGCGCGCCAGCCAGGGCGCCATCGCCTCAGCCCCGGCGATGAGCACCAGCACGGCGGCGAAGCTCATCTGGAAGGAGGGGCCGAGCAGCGAGGCCGGGTTGAAGGCCAGCACCACCGCCACCGCCACCGCCAGCGCCCGCAGCGAGAGCGCCCGCCGGCCCACCAGCAGGCCCAGCGTCACCAGCGCGGCCATGGCGAAGCTGCGCTGCATCGGCACCTGCGCCCCGGTCAGCAGCAGGTAGGCGCCACCGAGCGCCAGGCTGCCGGGTGCGGCGATCCGCGTGCCCTCCACCCGCAGCGCCAGCCAGGGCCACAGCGCCACGCCAAAGCGCAGCACGCCAAAGCCGAGCCCCATGACGATGGCGATGTGCAGGCCCGAGACGGAGAGCAGGTGCGCCAGCCCGGAATCGCGCATCGCCACGATGTCGGCGGGGGGGATGGCGCTCTGCCCACCGGTCAGCAGCGCGGCGGAAATGGCCCCGGCTCCGCCCGGCAGCGCCGCCATCACCCGCTGCTCGATCCCGGCGCGCAGCGCGGCGAAAGGCTGCGGCGCCCCGGATTCCGCCAGCCTTTCGGCCGGGCCGAGGGCGAAGCCGGAGCCGCCCTGCCCCTTGAAGAAGGCCTCCCGCTGGAAATCCCAGGCGCCGGGATAGGCTGGGGCGGAGGGCGCACGCAGCAGCGCGCGCAGGCGGATGCGGTCGCCGGGGATGGGGCGCAGCGGATCATTCGCCCGCAGCCGCACGCGCAGCCAGCGCGGCAGGGGCTCGGCGCCATCCAGGCGCGGCGCCGCCAGGGTCACGCGCAGGCCCTGCGGCAGGGCCTCCACGGCATCCACCTGGCCTTCCAGGATGACGGCGCGGGAAGGCAGATCCAGCGGCGGCGGCAGGCGCCCGGCATGCCAGAGCGGCAGCGCGAAGCCCAGCGCCGCCATGCCCGCCAGCGCCACCGGCCAGGCCGCCATCCGCCGGCCGCGCCAGCCCAGCAGCACCGCCAGCAGCAGCAGCGGCCAGGGCAGCCAGAGCCAGCCCCGCCCCGGCTCCGCCCGCCCGGCGAAATAGGCCAGCACCCCGGCGCCCAGCGCCACCGGCAGCCACAGCGGCAGGCGCTGCCATTCCGGCGCCAGCAGGGCCTCGAGACGGGCCGCCAGCAAGGCTCCCCGACGCCAGGAGGCGGCAAAGCCGCGCAGCACCGGCATGGAGGCGATCAAGACGGTCACGGTTTATCAACCATTGCGCGCACTCTACAGCAGCGCCCGGCGGTGGTAGAAGCGTCGGCTCGAAGGAATTGGCCGAGCAATGACCGTACGCACCCGTTTCGCCCCCTCCCCGACCGGGTATCTGCACATCGGGGGGGCGCGCACCGCCCTCTTCAACTTCCTCTTCGCGCGCCACCATGGCGGGCAGTACCTGCTGCGCATCGAGGACACCGACCGCGCCCGCTCCACGCCGGAAGCGGTGCGGCAGATCCTGGACAGCCTGGAATGGCTCGGCCTCAGCCCGGACGAGCCGCCGGTGATGCAGACCGCGCAGGAAGCCCGCCACGCCGAGGTGGCCCGCCAGCTGCTGGCCGAAGGCAAGGCCTACCAGTGCTTCTGCACGCCGGAAGAGTTGGCGGAGATGCGCGAGACGGCCATGAAGGAAGGCCGCCCGCCGCGCTACGATGGCCGCTGGCGCGACCGCGACCCGGCCGAGGCGCCGGCGGGCGTGAAGCCCGTCATCCGCATCAAGGCCCCGCGCGAGGGCGAGACGGTGATCCATGACCTCGTCCAGGGCGAGGTGCGGGTGCAGAACACCGAGCTGGACGACATGATCATCCTGCGCTCGGACGGCACGCCCACCTACCTGCACGCCGTGGTGGTGGACGACCACGACATGGCCATCACCCATGTCATCCGCGGCGACGACCACCTGACCAACACCTTCCGCCAGGTGATGGTCTATGACGCGATGGGCTGGCACCGGCCGCGCTTCGCCCACATCCCGCTGATCCACGGCGCGGACGGCGCCAAGCTCTCCAAGCGCCACGGCGCGGTGGGCGCGCTGGAGTTCCGCGAGCAGGGTTTCCTGCCGGAGGCGGTGTGCAACTACCTCCTCCGCCTCGGCTGGGGCCATGGCGACGAGGAGTTCGTGCCGCGCGACCGCGCCATCGAACTGTTCGACCTGGACGGCGTCGGCCGCGCCGCCAGCCGTATGGACTACGCCAAGCTCACCCACCTGAACGCGCAGTACCTGCGCCAGAAGGACGCGGACGCGGTGACGGGCGAGGTGCTGGAGATCCTGCGCCGCAACGGCCCGCTGCCGCGCGGCGCCGCCACCACCATCCGCGCGCTGATGCCGGACATCCAGCCGCGCGCCCGCACGCTGGTGGAGGCGGCCGCCATGTGCGGCTTCGCCATCGCCAGCATCCCGCTCACCTTCGAGCCGAAGGCGCAGGCGCAGCTGAACGACGAGGCCAAGGCGCGGCTGCTCGACCTCGCCGAGTTCCTCTCCGAGGCACCCTGGGAGCGTGCCGATCTCGACAAGTGGCTGCGCGACTATGCCGAGGTGAAGGAGATGAAGCTCGGTGCCGTGGCGCAGCCGCTGCGCGCGGCGCTGACCGGCAGCACGCAGTCGCCGCCGATCGACGCGGTGCTGTTCGCGCTGGGGCGCGAGGAAGCGCTGGCGCGGATGCGCGCCGCCGCCGGCGCCTGAACCGGCGGGCCGGGCGGCGCGCCGCCCGGCCCTGCCCGCCTCACCCGAAGGCGGCGAACACCTTCCGGTCCCGGCTGTCCTGCATCAGCTTCGTGATGCTGGGCACCTTCTCGAAGCCGAGGCCGGTGGGCAGCCCGTCCGGCTCCTCCGGGGCGGCCACTTTGGCGTAGCTGTCGCCGCCCACCTTCTCCCACTTCCCCGCCGGCTTCTTGACCTCGAGGTTGACCACCGTCGCCTTGAACACCAGCCGCACGATCGCCTCCTTCGGCGCGCTCGGCTTGGCCAGGCTCGGATGGCCGCCGATCATCTCCCAGCCATTCTTCAGCGCCCAGGCCGTCAGCGCGTCCTTGTCCATCATCGGTGCATGCTCCTGTGCTGCGGGCGTTCATGCGCCGGAATGCGGTGGCGCGACAGGCATTTCGTGTCGCGCCGGCCCTTTCCCTCGGCGCCGCGCGGGTTCATGTAGCCGCTTTCGACAGGTGCGGACGGCCCCCCGCCGCCGCGCGCCGGGCAACCGGGAGTAGGACCGACGTGAACGACAGCCTTCTGAACCGCCTGCGGGCCATGCAGCCCGAGCTGGCCGCCATCCGGCAGGACATCCACGCCCATCCCGAGATCGGCATGGAGGAGAAGCGGACCGCGGCGCTGGTGGCGGAGAAGCTCCGGGGCTGGGGCCTCGAGGTCGCCGAGCAGGTCGGCCGCCACGGCGTGGTGGGCACGTTGAAGGGGCGCCTGCCCGGCCAGCACGCCATCGGCCTGCGTGCCGACATGGATGCGCTGATGATCCACGAGGCCACCGGCAAGCCCTACGCCTCGGTGAACGAGGGGCTGATGCATGCCTGCGGGCATGACGGCCACACCACCATGCTGCTCGGCGCGGCGAAGTACCTGTCCGAGAACCGCGACTTCGGCGGCACCGTGCAGTTCATCTTCCAGCCGGCCGAGGAAGGCCGCGGCGGCGCCAAGGCGATGCTGGCGGACGGGCTGTTCGAGCGCTTCCCCGTCGATGCCGTCTATGGGCTGCACAACATGCCGGAGATGCCGCTCGGGCAGTTCGGCATCCGCCCCGGCCCCTTCATGGCGGCGCCGGACCGCTGGGTGGTCACCTTCCGTGGCACGGGCGGGCATGGCGGCGCGGCGGCGCATCTCTCGACCGACGTCACGGTGCTGCAGGCGCAGTTCATCATGGCGCTGCAGACGGTGGTGAGCCGCAACGTGGCGGCGGTCGATTCCGCCGTCATCAGCGTCGGCGCCATCGCCGGCGGCTCCTTCGGCTCCACCAACGTGATGCCGGCCGAGATCCGCGTCGGCGGCACGGCGCGCTCCTTCACCCCCGCCGTGCGGGACACGATGGAGCGCCGCATGACCGAGCTGGCGCAGGGGCTGGCCGCCAGCTTCGGCTGCACGGCCGAGGTGGAGTACCGCCGCAACGGCACGCCGCTGGTGAACCATGCCGAGCAGACGGCGCTGGCCGCCAGCGCCGCCGCCAGCCTCGTCGGCGCCGGCATGGTGCAGGACGACGCGCCGCCCGTCACGGGGGGCGAGGATTTCGCCTACATGCTGGAGCGGAAGCCCGGCGCCTTCATCTTCATGGGCCAGGGCGCGGGCGGCGCCACCGCCGAGGGGCTGCACACGCCGACCTACGACTTCAACGACGACGCCATCCCCTACGGCGCCGGCTACTGGGTCAGCCTGGTGCAGCAGGAGCTGGGCGGCCGGAAGGGCTGAAAGAAGGCGGGGCCGGGCTTGGCGCCTGGCCCCGCCGGAGGCGTCAGCCGCGCGGCTTCACGTCCATGGCGCGCGTCATCTCGTCGGCGCGCGGCGTGTGCTGCAACGTGTCGCGCAGCGCCCACAGATTCACCTGGTGGTGCAGCGGGATATAGGCGAAGTCCTCCGCGATCAGCTTGGACATCTGCTGGAACAGCGCCTCGCGCTTCTCGTCGTCCACCGTCTCCAGCGCACGGGTCAGCAGCGCGTCGAATTCCTTGTTCGAATAGAGCGTGTGGTTGACCGAGCCCCAGCCCTTGCTGCGGTCGCGCGTGGCGAACTGGCCGCGCATGCCGGCCGAGGGCTCGCCCACCGAATTGGCCCAGCCGCTGAGCGCGATCGAATTGTCCTGCTGCGCCGTGCGGGAGAAGAAGACGGAGGAGGGCATGGTGTCCACCACCGGCTTGACGCCGATGCGCGCCCACATCTGGCCGATGGTCTGCGCGATGATGGAGTCGTTCACGTAGCGGTTGTTGGGCGCCAGCAGCGTGATCTGCAACCCGTCCGGGAAGCCCGCCTCGGCCAGCAGCCGCTTCGCGCGGGCGGGGTCGTAGGGCGGCGGCGCCACGTCCGGGGCGTAGCCGAAGGTGCCTTCCGGCATCATCTGCCCCGTCGGGTTGGCGGCGCCCGACATCACCCGGTCGGCGATGCCCTTGCGGTTGATGGCGATGGACAGCGCCTCGCGCACGCGGCGGTCGAGGAAGGGGTTCTTCTCCAGCTTCTCGCCGTTCGGTCCCGTGACATAGGGCGTCTGCTCGCGCATGTCGTAGCGCATCAGGATGCTGCGCAGGCTGTTGGCGCGGGAGATGTGGAGGCCGCTCTCCTTCTCCAGCCCGGCGACATCCTGCGTCGGCACGCTGTCGATCATGTCCACGTCGCCGGCACGCAGCGCGGCGACGCGCGCGCCATTGCTCGGGATCATGCGGTAGTCCACCCGCTCCCAGGTGGGGCGGCCGCCCCAGTAGGCATCGTTGCGCACGAACATGGCGCGGGTGCCGTGGTCGTAGCGCTCCAGCCGATAGGGGCCGGTGCCCATGGCGGCCTTGCCGCCGTTGAAGTCGGAGGTGGAGACCTCGTCGCCCAGGCCGCGCCAGATCACCGCCACCTGCGTCAGGTCGGTGGGCAGCAGCGGGTGCACCTTGTCGGTGTGCAGCCGCACCGTGTGCGGGTCCACCACCTCCACGCGCGTGATGCTGCGGGTGTAGATGGCGTAGGAGCCGGGGCTGTTCGCCACCTTCGGCACGCGGGCAAGGGTGTTCACCACATCCTCGGCGGTGAAGGGCTCGCCATTGTGCCAGGTCACGCCACGGCGCAGCTTCAGCTCCCAGGTGAGGTCGTCGATCGCCTTCCAGCTCTCGGCCAGGCCCGGCACGGGGCGGCTGTCCGGCGTGCGGTCGATCAAGCTCTCGAACACATGGTCGGCCAGCGCCGCGTTCGGCGTCAGCGTGTGGTAGTGCGGGTCGAAGGAGGTGGCGGGCGCGGCCACCGCCAGGCGCAGGGTCTGCGCCCCGGCCGGCATGGCGGCGGCGCCGAGGCCGAGGGAAACGAGGAGGGCGGCGGCGGCCCGTTCGGTGCGTCGCATCGTGAAAGCTCCCGTTCCGGCACCGGAGATCCCGGGCCGTTTGCAGCGGCCGTGTTGGCCATTCTTCTTGTCGTGCCGGACACTGGACCAGCCACGCGCCCGCCCTGTCAACGCCCATAAGCCCGTGCCCACGCTCGCGGGGCGGCGCCTGGAGGCCGACTGGACGGCAGGATGGAATGCCGCTTTCCTGCCCTGGATGAGCGGGAACGAAGCGGGATGGCCAGGATTCGAGGAGGGCCGCATGGCCGGACCTCCGGTGCCTGGGCCTTCGGCAGCCGGACCTTCGGCAGCCGGATTGGCCCCGGCGAGCTCACCTCCCCCGATTGCGCCGATTTTCCAGCGAGGTTGAAGCGATGCGGCTTGCCCTGATCCACGCCCTGCGGCATTCGCCGCCCCCCATCGAGGCGGCGCTGGCCCGGCTCTGGCCGGAGGCGCGGCCGATGAACCTGCTGGATGACAGCCTCTCCGCCGATCTGGCGCGCGACGGGGCGCTGACCCCGGACATGACCGAGCGCTTCCAGGCCCTGGCGGATTACGCGGTCGGCACCGGGGCGCGCGGCATCCTGTTCACCTGCTCCGCCTTCGGCCCCTGCATCGAGGCGGTGGCCGCGCGCCACGCCGCCCTGCCGGTGCTGAAGCCCAACGAGGCGATGATCGAGGAGGCGGCCGCCACGGGCCGGCGCATCGGCCTGCTCGCCACCTTCGCGCCGACGCTCGATTCCATGCCGCCCGAATTCCCGCCCGGCCTCGAGGTGGTGCCCTGCCTGGCCGAAGGCGCGCTGGCCGCGCTCGACGCGGGCGACACGGCGGCGCATGACCGGCTGGCCGCCGAGGCGGCGCGCAGCCTCGCGGGGTGCGATGCCATCGCGCTGGCACAGTTCAGCCTGGCGCGCGCCGCCCCTGCCGTGGCGGCGGCCACCGGCCTGCCGGTGCTGACCACGCCGGACAGCGCCGTGCGCAAGCTGCGCCGCCTGCTGGCTGCCTGAGAAGCCGGCCAGCGCCGGCGCCAACCGGCCGGTAAGGCGCGGCGTGGCAGGCTGCGGCCATGTCCGAGCCCGACCTGCCGCTGACCGCCCATCAACTGGAAGGCCATCCCCTGCCGCCGCTGCGCCCCGCCACCGTGCGGCGCGGCTGGATGGACGAATCGCCCGATGGCTTCGCCTATCGCTGCCTGCCGCTCACCGCCGCCAACGGCCATGGCTGGGAGGTGCAGGGCCAGACCGGCTTCGAGGCCTGGTGGAATGGCGGCGCGGCGCCGGAGGATGTGGTGATCCGGGTGCTGAAGCCGGGCGGGCTGGCGCCGGCCAGCCATTTCGGCCTCGGCGTGCTGACCTTCCCGCTGCCCATGCTGCTGCGCACCGCGCCGGGGCAGGTGCTGTGGGTGAGCGGGCCGCCCAATGCGCCGAAGGATGGCATCGCCCCCCTCACCGGCCTCGTCGAGACCGACTGGGCACCGATGAGCTTCACCATGAACTGGCGCTTCACCCGCCCGGACCATGTGGTGCGCTTCCGCCCCGGGGAGCCGGTGGCCTTCTTCTTCCCGCTGCCGCGGGACCTGCTGGCCCGCACCCGCCCCGAAACCCGGCCGCTGGCCGACAACCCGGCGCTGGCCGCCGCCCATGCCGCCTGGAGCGAGGGCCGTGGCCGCTTCAACGCCGCGCTGAAGCAGCCGGACAG
>NZ_JCACVY010000080.1:0-18486 GCF_058833935.1 Roseomonas sp. TS2
CTCGGCGCCGCCGCCGCCCTGGCCACGCTGCTGCTGGACGAGGACGCCGCGTCCGGCCTGCGCACGCTGGAGCGGCTGACCCAGGGCGACCTGGAAGGCTCCGCCCGCCCCGCCCTGTGGCGCGCCGCGCTGGCCTGGGGGGCCGAGACGCTGCCCTGGGGCCTGGGCACGGGCGGCTTCACCCCCGCCGCCGGGCATGGCGAGCGGCGCGGCCTCTACCCGCACAACCACCTGCTGGAAGCCTGGGCAGAGGGCGGCGTGCCTGGCCTGCTGCTGTGGCTGCTGGCCTTCGGCGGCGGCGGTCTGCTGCTGCTGCTGCGCTGCCGCCAGGTGGCGCCGGCGCGCGTGGCGCGCATCGCCGCGCTGGTGCTGCCGGTGGCGCTGGCGGCGATGGTCTCGACCGACCTCGGCAACCGGATGGTCTGGTTCGCCCTGGGTCTGGCGCTTTCGATCGGAGTGGGAGCCCGCCGTGTATGAACGTTTCGGCAAGCGACTCGGGGATGTGCTGCTCTCGGCGGCGCTGCTGCTGCTGCTCTCGCCGCTGCTGCTGGGGGTGGCGCTGGCGGTGCGGCTGTCGCTCGGCCGCCCGGTGCTGTTCCGCCAGGAGCGGGCGGGGCGCGATGGCCGGCCCTTCACCCTGCTGAAGTTCCGCAGCATGCGCGACGGCCCGGGCGAGGATGCGGAGCGCCTCACCCCCTTCGGCCGCCGCCTGCGCGCCAGCGCGCTGGACGAGCTGCCGCAGCTCGTCAACGTGCTGCGCGGCGAGATGAGCCTGGTGGGGCCGCGCCCGCTGCCCATGGCCTACCTGCCCCGCTACACGCCGCGCCAGCGCCTGCGGCTGCGCGTCCGCCCGGGGCTGGCGGGGGCGGCGCAGGCGGCCGGGCGCAACGCCCTGCCCTGGCCCGAGCGGCTGGAGCTGGATGCCCGCTACGCCGGGCGCGTGACGGCGCTGGCCGACCTGCGCGCCGCCCTTGGCACGCTGCGCATCCTGCTCTCCGGCCGCGGCGTGAGCGCGCCCGGCCACGCCACCATGCCGCGGCTGGACAGCCCGGCCACCCACAGGGCCGCTGGCAAATCCACGGAATTTTAGAACCTGAGGTTGAATTTAGGGCTTGAAGCCACAGCCGGAGTTTGATTGGCTACGCTCATGTTCACAAAAAAGTGATCGGAGCGATGGTGGCATTCCAGAGCAGATCGATCGGCGATGCCTCTGCCCGTCGGGCAGGGGTGCTGCTGTTCTCCGGGCGGGGCCAGGACATGCCGCCGCCACGCCAGCGGCTGCATCTCTCGCCCCCCAGCCTGGCCGGAGGCGAGCTGGCCACCCTCAGCCAGACCCTCTCCTCCGGCTGGCTCGCCCCCGCCGGCCCGATGCCCGCCGCCTTCGAGCGCGCCGTGGCCGAGACCACCGGCTTCGCGCATGCGGCGGCGGTGGCCTCGGGCACGGCGGCGCTGCACCTGGCCTACCGGGTGCTCGGGGTGGAGCGCGGCGACGAGGTCTGGACGCAGAGCCTCACCTTCGTCGCCACCATCGCCCCCGCCGTGCAGATGGGCGCCCGCCCCCGCTTCCTCGACGTCTCGGCCGAGAGCTGGACGCTCGACCCCGACGTGCTGGAGAGCCAGCTGCGCGCCGCCGCCCGGCGCGGGCGCCTGCCGCGCGCCGTGGTGCCGGTCGATCTCTACGGCCAGTCCTGCGACCTCGACGCCATCCTGGCGCTGTGCGGCCGCTGGGGCGTGCCCGTGCTGTGCGACAGCGCCGAGGCGCTGGGTGCCCTCTACCGCGGCCGCCCGGTGGGCAAGGGCGCGGCGCTGGCCGCCTTCTCCTTCAACGGCAACAAGATCATCACCGCCGGCGGCGGCGGCGCCCTGGTGTCGGACGACGCGGCGCTGATCGAGCGCGCCCGCCACCTGGCCAACCAGGCCAAGGAGGTGGCGCCGCACTACCAGCACGAGACCACCGGCTATTCCTACGGCCTCTCCTCGGTGCTGGCGGCGGTGGGGCTGGCGCAGATCACCGCGCTGCAGGCGCGCGTGGCGGCGCGGCGGCAGGTCTTCGCCCGCTACGCCGCCGGCCTCTCCGGCCTGCCCGGGCTGAGCCTGATGCCGGAGCCGGAATGGGGCCACGCCACGCGCTGGCTGAGCGTCGTCCAGCTCGACCCGCGCCGCTTCGGCGCCACGCCGGAAATGGCCCGCCGCGCCCTCGACTCCGCCAACATCGAGAGCCGGCCGGTGTGGAAGCCGCTGCACATGCAGCCCGCCTTCCGCGGCATACGCTGCCATGGCGCCGGCCTGTCCAACCAGCTCTTCGAGCGCGGCCTCTGCCTGCCCAGCGGCGCGATGAGCGCCGAGGAGCAGGACCGCGTCATCGCCGTGCTGCGCTCCTGCTGCCGGGGCTGAGCATGCGCATCCTCTACCTGCACCAGCATTATTCCGGCCCGGCCGGCGCCACCGCCACCCGCAGCCACGCGCTGGCCCATGCCCTGGCGGCGCGCGGCCACCACGTCACCCTCGCCTGCGGCCGCTACGAGGGGGCGGTGACCGGCCTGGCCGGCGCCTTCCGTGGCGGGCGGCGGGAAGGGCTGGTGCGCGGCCTGCGCATCGTCGAGTTCGACATCGGCTGCGGCAACGCGCAGGGCCTCGGCGGGCGCGGCCTGTCCTTCGGCCGCTACGCCGCCCGCGCCGCGCACCTTGCCCTTGGCGGCCGGTGGGACCTGGTGGTGGCCAGCTCCACCCCGCTCACCGTGGTGCTGCCGGCGCTGCTGGCGCGGCGGCTGCGCGGCACCCCCTTCCTCTACGAGATGCGCGACCCCTGGCCGGAGCTGCCGCGCGCCCTGGGGGGCGTGCCCGGCTGGGCGCTCTCCGGCATGGAGAGGCTGGCCGACGCCGCCTGCCGCCAGGCCGCCGCCGTGGTGGCGCTGAGCGAGGGCATGGCCGAGACGGCGCTGGGCCGCGGCGCCGCGGCCCAGCGCGTGCACGTGGTGCCGAATGGCTGCGACCTCGACCTGTTCGGCCCGCAGGTCGCCCCCTGGCGCCCGGCGGAGGTGGCGCCGTGGGAGGTGCTGGCCGTCTATGCCGGCGCGCATGGCCGCGCCAACGGGCTGGACTCGCTGCTCGAGGCGGCCGCCCTGCTGCGCGCCGGGGGCGAGCGGCGCATCCGCATCCTGCTGGTGGGCGAGGGCGGCGAGAAGCCGCGCCTGCGCGCGCAGGCGGCGGAGCGCGGGCTGCACAACGTCACCTTCCTGCCCGCCATGCCGAAGCGGAAGCTGGCCTCGCTGCTGGCCGGCGCCCAGATCGGCGTGCAGTGCCTGGCGCCAGTGCCGGAATTCGCCGAGTGGACGGCGCCCAACAAGCTGATGGACTACCTGGCCGCCGGCCTGCCGGTGGTGGCCAACCTCTCCGGCCGCGCAGCCCGGCTGCTGGCCGAGGGGCCCTGCGGCATCGCCACTCCCCCCGGCGATGCCGCAGCCATGGCCCAGGCGCTGCGCTGGATGGCGGACAACCCGGCGCTGCGCCAGGCGATGGGCCGCAGCGCGCGGGACCAGGCGGTGCGCCGCTGGGACCGCCGCCTGCTGGCCGGCCGGTTCGCCGGCATCGTCGAGGAAGCCGCGGCGCCGGCGGCCACGCTGGAGGCGCTGGCCGCCGCATGAGCAATTCCCTCCCCGAGCTGCATCTGGTGGCCGCCGCGCGGCCCAACCTGCCGAAGCTGGCGGCGCTGTGGCACGCCCTGGCGGCGCGCCCCGGCCTGTGCCGGCCGCTGCTGCTGCACACCGGCCAGCACCACGACCCGGCGATGTTCGGCACCCATCTGGCCGATCTCGGCCTGCCGCAGCCCGACCATGCGCTGGGCATCGCCGGCGGTGGCGGGCACGCCGCCGTCACCGGCCGCACCATGATGGCCTGCGCCGGCTTCTGGTCGGCCTGGCGCCCGGCGATGGTGGTGGTCGCCGGCGATGTCGACGGCTCGCTGGCCGCCGCGCTGGCGGCGCGCAAGCTCGGCATCCCGGTGGCGCATCTGGAGGCCGGGCTGCGCTGCGGCGACCGCGACATGCCCGAGGAGATCAACCGCCGCGCCATCGATGCCGTCAGCGACCTGCTCTGGGCGCCGGACGAGGCGACGGCCGCGCGGCTCTTGGCGGATGGCCACGCCCCCGGCGCGGTGCGCGCCGTCGGCAACGCCATGATCGACACGCTGCTGGCCCGCCTGCCCGCCGCCCGCGCGCGGCCGCTGCCGGAGGGGCTGGTGCCGGAGGAGTATGGCGTCGTCACCCTGCACCGCGCCGCCAATGTGGACCATCCGGCGGTCCTGGCGCGGCTGCTCTCGGCGCTGGGCGTGGCCGCCGCGGCGCTGCCCCTGGTGTGGCCGATGCACCCGCGCACGGCGAAGCGGCTGCAGGAGGCGGGGCTCGCCCTGCCGCGCGGCGTGCGGGCGCTGCCGCCGCTGGGCTATCTCGACTTCCTCGGCCTGCTGGCGCGGGCGCGGCTGGTGGCCACCGACAGCGGCGGCGTGCAGGAGGAGGCCACGGCCCTCGACCTGCCCTGCCTGACGCTGCGCCCCTCCACCGAGCGGCCGGTGACGCTGGAGGCCGGCTCCAACCGCCTGGTGCCGCCCGACCGGCTGGCCGAATCGGTGGCCGCCGTGCTCGCCGGGCACTGGCCGGCGGCGCGGCCGATCCCGCTCTGGGATGGCCGGGCGGGGGCGCGCATGGTGGCGCACCTGGCCGAGACGCTGGCGCCGCATCTGCGCGAGGTGGCCTGATGCCGGCCGCCGGGCGGCCCGCCCCTTTGGTGTGCATGCTCTCCGCCGCCCATCCGCCGGCCGATCTGCGCGTCGTGGGCAAGGAGGGCGCCGCCCTGGCGGAGGCCGGCTGGCGCGTGATGCATCTCTGCCCCGGCGCGACGGCGCCCATGGCTTCCAGCGCGGCGGCGCCCATGGCTTCCGGCGCGGCGGCGCCCATGGCTGCCGGCGCGGCCGCCGCCGAGGCGCAGGCGGCGCCGGAGCGGCATGCGGGGGTGGCGATCCGCCGCTACCGGCGGGGTGCGGGCTGGCGTGGCCGGCTGCTGGGCATCCCCGCCCTGGCGCGGCAGGCGCGCGCCACCGGCGCCGCGGTGCTGCACGCCAGCGAGCCGGATGCCTGGCTGGCCGCGCTGCTGGCGGCGCGCAAGAGCGGCGCGCGCGTGGTGCTGGACGTGCACGAGCACTATCCCTCCCGGCTGGATGGGCGGCTGCCGGCGCCGCTGCGCCCGCTCGGCCGGGCGGCGCTGCGCCTGGCCTGCCGCGCCATGGCCCGCCGCGCCGATGCGGTGGTGGTGGCCAAGGACGGGCTGGACGCCGATTTCGCCACCGCGCCCGAGACCATCGCCGTGCGCAACTACGCCGCCGCCGCGCCGGTCGCGCCGCGCCGGCATGCGGAAGGGCCGCTGACGCTGGTGCATCTCGGCGCGCTGGGCCGGGCGCGCGGCGCGATGACCATGCTGGACGCGCTGGCGCTCTGCCCGGCCGGCACGCGGCTGCGGCTGATCGGCCGCTTCACCGATGGCTCGGAGGCCGATTTCCGCGCCCGCGCCGCGGCGCTGGGGCTCACGGAGCGGCTGGAATGGCGCGGCTGGATGCCGCACGCCGCCGCCCTGTCCGAGGCCGCCACCGCCGATATCGGGCTGGTGCTGTTCCAGCCGGGGGTGGAGAACCACCGCCTGGCCCTGCCGCACAAGCTGTTCGACTGCATGCTGGCCGGCCTGCCGGTGATCGCCCCCGCCTTCGCCACCGAGGTGGCCGCCATCATCCAGGATGCCGGCAACGGCGTGCTGGTGGACAGCGCCGACCCTGAAGGCATCGCCGCCGCCGTGGCCGCGCTGGAGAGCCCGGCGCGCCGGGCCGGGATGGCCGGGCGGGGCCGCGCCGCCGCCCTCGGCCGCTATGGCTGGGCGGGCGAGGCGGAGCGGCTCGTCGGGCTCTACCGGCGGCTGGCGCCGCTGCCGTGACCGGGGCGCAGGCCCTGCCACGCGCCCGCATGCAGGGCGGCGCTTCACCCACCCCTGGCCGGGGCCTATACGCCGCCTTCATGGCCCTCACCCGCATTCTGCTGAATCTTGGCCTGGACGCGCTGCTCGCCGCCCTCGCCCTGCCGCTCGCCGTCTGGATGGCCTCGCCCGGCGGCTGGCCGCCCCCGCCGCTCTGGTGGCTGGGCGCCATTCCGGGCGCGGTGGCGGCGCTGCTGCTGGCCGGCCTGCCGGTGCGGCTGCCGCAGCAATACTGGCGCTTCGCCGCGCTGAAGGATCTCGTCGCCGTGGTCGGCGCCGGGGTGGGCGGCGCGGTGCTGTTCACCCTCGGCCTCGCCCTGCTCGGCGCCTGGCGGCCGGACAACGCGGCCTTCCTGCTGATCCATGCCGGCACCCAGGCGGCTGCCCTGCTGGCGCCGCGCGTGGTGGGGCGGCTGCGGCAGGAGCGGCGCACCAACGGCTCGCTGGGGCTGGCGGCGGCGCAGCCCGCCCAGCCGGTGCTGCTGGTCGGCACGGGCGATGCCGCCGACCTCTTCATCCGGGCCCTGCTGCAGCAGCGCAGCCCGGGCTACCGCGTCGTCGGCATCCTGGCGCGGCGGCCGCGCGCGGCGGGGCGGCGCATCCATGGCTACCCGATCCTCGGCGGCTTCGAGGAGGCGGCGGAGGTGCTGGACCGGCTGCGCGCCGAGGGCCGCCCCCCCGCCACCCTGGTGCTGGCCGACCCCGACCTGCAGGGCCCGGAACTGGAGTCCCTGCTGGACGTGGCGGACCGCCATGGCGTGCTGGTCAAGCGCGCCCCGCGGCTGACGGCGCTCGACCCGGCGCGGCGCGAGACCCCCGCCGCCAGCCGCCGCTTCGATCTGCGCCCGGTGGCGATCGAGGAGCTGCTGGACCGCCCGCAGGTGCCGCTGGACCGCGAGGGCATGGCGCGGCTGGTGCAGGGGCGGCGCGTGCTCGTCACCGGCGCGGGCGGCACCATCGGCGGCGAGCTGGCGCGGCAGGTGGCGGCGCTGGGCCCGGCGCAGCTCACCCTGCTCGACCATGGCGAGTTCGCCCTCTACTCGATCGACCTGGAGCTGGCCGAGAGCCACCCCGGCGTGCCGCGCCGCGCCATGCTGGCCGATGTGCGGGACGCCGCGCGCGTCGCCGCGCTGATGGCCGAGGTGCGGCCCGAGCTGGTGTTCCACGCCGCCGCGCTGAAGCATGTGCCGATGGTGGAGAACGACCCGCTGGAGGGGCTGCTCACCAACGCGCTCGGCACCCGCATCATCGCCGATGCCGCGCGCGCCGTGGGCTGCCGCGCCATGGTGTTCATCTCCACCGACAAGGCGGTGAACCCGACCAGCGTGATGGGCGCCTCCAAGCGCCTGGCCGAGATGTACTGCCAGGCGCTGGACAAGCAGGCGCGGAGCGGCGCGGGCGGCCAGGGGCAGGCCATGCGCTGCGTCACGGTGCGCTTCGGCAACGTGCTGGGCTCCACCGGCAGCGTGGTGCCGCTGTTCCGCCGCCAGCTCGAGCGCGGCGGGCCGCTCACCGTCACCCACCCCGACATGCGCCGCTACTTCATGACGGTGCGCGAGGCGGTGGGGCTGGTGCTGCAGGCCAGCGTCGTCGGCGCCGGGGAGCGGCAGGACCAGCCGCCCGAACTGGCCGATGGCGGCATCTTCGTGCTCGACATGGGCAAGCCGGTGAAGATCGTCGACATGGCGCGGCGCATGATCCGCCTCGCCGGGCTGCGGCCGGACGAGGACATCGAGATCCGCTTCACCGGCCTGCGCCCGGGCGAGAAGCTCTACGAGGAGCTGTTCCACGGCCAGGAGCCGCCGCGGCCGACGCGGTTCGCCGGCCTGCTCGTGGCCACGCCCCGCACCACCGATGCCGGCGCCGTGGGCGCGGCGATCGACACCATCGCCACCGCCGCGCGCCAGGGGGCGGCCAAGCCCGCCCTCGCCCGGCTGGCCGAGATGGTCCCCGAATTCGACCACAACCCGGGGGCGCCCCCCGTGACCAGGACCTGACATGACGGCCCTCTCCCCTTTCGGCGCCGCTGCCGCGCTGGTGGATTCGCCGGAACGCTCCGTTCCGGGCTGGGAGAGGGAAATATCCGGCCTCGTCGCCGAGGCGCTGGTGGCGCGGATCGCCGCGCGCACGGCGCGGGTGGGGGTGGTGGGGTTGGGCTATGCCGGCCTGCCGCTGGCGCTGCGCTTCGCCGAGTGCGGCTTTCCCGTCTCCGGCTTCGACATCGACGCGGGGAAGGTGGCGGCCATCGCGGCCGGGCGCAGCCCGGTGCACGGCATCGAGGATGCGCGGGTGGCGGCGGCGGGCATCGCCGCCAGCACCGGCCTGGAGGGGGCGCGGGCGTGCGACGCGCTGATCCTCTGCGTGCCGACGCCGATCGGCCGCCACAAGGAGCCGGATCTCGGCCCGGTGGCGGCGGCGCTGGCGGCGCTGCGGCCGCATCTGCGCCCCGGCCAGGTGCTGGCGCTGGAGAGCACCACCTACCCCGGCACCACCGAGGATTACGTGCTGCCCGCGCTGCGCGCCGCCGGGCTGACGCCGGGCATCGACGCCTTCGCCCTCTACAGCCCGGAGCGCGAGGACCCTGGCAACCCGGAGGGCACGGTGGGCCGGGTGCCGAAGCTGCTGGCCGGCGCCACCCCGGCCTGCCTCGCCGTGGGGCGGGCGCTCTACGGGCCGGTGGCGGCGGGGCGGCTGGTGCCGCTCTCCTCGCTGCGCGCGGTGGAGCTGGCCAAGCTCTACGAGAACGTCTTCCGCGCCGTGAACATCGGCCTCGTCAACGAGCTGAAGCGGATCAGCCACGCCCTCGGCCTCGACGTGCACGAGGTGATCGACGCCGCCGCCACCAAGCCCTTCGGCTTCATGCCCTTCCGCCCTGGCCCCGGCCTCGGCGGCCACTGCATCCCGGTCGATCCCTACTACCTGGCCTGGAAGGCGCGGGAGCTGGGCGTGCCGAGCGATTTCGTCGAGCTGGCCGGCCGGGTGAACGACGCCATGCCGGGCTATGTCGTCTCCCGCCTGCGGGATGCGCTGGACGCGCGCGGCCGCGCCCTGCGCGGCGCGCGGCTGCTGCTGGTGGGGCTGGCCTACAAGCCCGGCGTGCCGGACACGCGGGAGAGCCCCGCGGCCGAGATCCTGCGGCTGCTGGACGGGCGCGGCGCCAGCCTCGCCTATCACGACCCGCTGGTGCCCCGCTTCACGCTGGAGCGCGGCGCGCGCGGCGGGCCGCTGCGGCTGGAGAGCCAGGCGCTGGCGCCGGATTTCGTCGCGGCGCAGGACGCGGTGCTGATCGTCACGCCGCAGCCGGGCATCGACTTCGCGGCGCTGCGCGCGGCGGCGCGGCTGGTGGTGGACACGCGCGGCGTCTACCGCGACGCGGCCGTGCAGCCGGACGGCGCCCTGCCGCCCGGCACGTTGCCCTTTGAAACGCGCGGTGATTTCCCTCCGCAGGCGGAACCGGCCTATCACCGCGTCATTCAGGCCTGAGGCGCCCCCGCCAGGGGGTGGCCCATGGCCCGCGGATGACGGAGCACGCCCACCGATGAACGCCGACACCTCCCCGCGCCCGATCGGGCTGTTCGACATGAAGGCGCAGCAATCGCTGATCCGTGCCGAGATCGACCGCCGCGTGGCCGCCATCCTCGACAGCGGCGCCTTCATCAACGGCCCGGACGTGCGCGAGCTGGAGGCGAAGCTGGCTGAGTTCGCCGGCTGCGCCCATGCTGTCGGCGTCTCCTCCGGCACGGATGCGCTGCAGATCGCCATGATGGCCGAGGGCATCGGCCGTGGCGACGCGGTGTTCCTGCCCGCCTTCACCTACACCGCCACCGCCGAGGTTCCACTGGTGCTGGGCGCCACGCCGGTCTTCGTCGATGTGGCGGAGGACGGCTTCAACATCGACCTCGCCGACCTGAAGCACCGCATCGCGCTGGTGAAGGCGGAAGGGAAGCTGCGCCCGCGCGCCGTGGTGGGCGTCGACCTGTTCGGCCGCCCCGCCGACTGGCCGGCGATCCAGGAGATCTGCCGCGCCGAGGGCATGTTCGCGCTGGACGACGCGGCGCAGGCCTTCGGCGCCGCGCTGCACGGCAAGCGGCTGGGCCAGTGGGCCGATGCGGCGGCGCTCAGCTTCTACCCGACCAAGACGCTGGGCTGCTACGGCGATGGCGGCGCCATCCTGACCAACGATGCCGGCCGCGCCGAGCTCTACCGCTCGCTCCGCACCCATGGCGAGGGCCGCACCCGCTACGAGGTGGAGCGCACCGGCATGAACGGCCGGCTGGACACCATCCAGGCCGCCATCCTGCTCTGCAAGCTGCCGCTGCTGGAGCAGGAGCTGAAGGACCGCGCCCGCGTCGCCCGCTATTACAGCCAGCACCTCGCCGGCCATGTGGTGGTGCCGGGCGAGATGCCGGGGGCGGAGAGCGCCTGGGGCCTCTATTCCATCCTGCTGCCGGATGCCGAGGCGCGCGCGCGCGCGCAGGCGGCGATGCAGGCGCGCGGCGTGCCCAGCGCCATCTACTACCCGAAGCCGCTGCACCGCCAGCCGGCCTATGCCACCGCCCATGCCGAAGGGCTGCGCCAGGCGCCGCCCCTGCCGGTGAGCGAGGCGCTCTGCCAGCGCATCCTCTCCCTGCCGATGCACCCCTATCTGGATGAGGGGCAGCTCGAGCGTGTGGTGGCGGCGGTGATCGAAGGGGTAAAGTAGAAGAAACCTTCTTTTTCTGAAGAATAAAGAAGCAAAAAGACTTTGTCTGTTCTGGCGCCCCGCCGGCCTCATGCGAGGCGCCAGGTTACAGCGTCACGCTCCAGGTGAAGTCCCGGCTCCCGCCGGGCGGGATGTGCAGCAGGCCCGGCTTCTCCGCGAAGTCGCCATCCCAGCCCACCGGGCTGGACATGCCGTGCCAGGGCTCGATGCACAGGAAATCCGCCCCCTCGGGCTTCGACCAGATGCCGAGATCCGGGTAGCCCTCCCACCGCACGGTCAGCGCCGTGCCGTCCGGCGCCTCGTAGCGCAGGGCGCGGCTGGCCACGTCGGGCAGGATCAGCGCGTCGCGCGCGAAGAGGGCGGGCGAGAGCGGCAAATCCCGGCCCCGCACCGGGGAAGGCTCCTCCGGCCCCAGCAGGCCGCCTTCCAGCCGATGGGCGGGGCCGTGCTCGGGCTGCTCGAACACAAGGCGGTGCGCCTCCTTGGCCGCGCCCGGCACCAGGGGCCAGCGGAAGGCGGGGTGCGCGCCGATGGCGCAGGGCAGCACCGCCTCGCCGGGGTTGGCGATGCGGGCCGTCACCGTCAGCGTGCCGCCGGCCAGCGCATAGGCCAGCTCCAGCGCGAAGCCGAAGGGGTAGGCCGCGCGGCTCTCCGCGTCATCGGTCAGGCGCAGGCGGCAGGAGGCGGGCTCCCGCTCCACCCATTCGAAGCGGCAGTCGCGGGCGAAGCCGTGCTGCGTCAGGCGGTGCTCCGCCCCGGCATGGCGCAGCGTGTCCCCGGCCAGCTTGCCGACGATGGGGAACAGCACCGGCGCGTGGCGGCGCCATTCCGGCCCGGCCTGCCAGAGATATTCCCCGCCCGCGGCGTCGCACAGGCTCACCAGCTCGGCGCCGCGCGCCTGGATGGTGGCCGAGAGGCCATCGGCCCCGATGCGGTGGCGGTCGGTCATGCGGCGCGTCCCGGGTCCTTGTCCCTCTGGGCCTTCTCCTCGGCCCGCCGTTCCTCATAGGTCTTGGCGTGCAGGTAGGCGATGGCGTGCAGCTCCTCCTCCACGCCGACGCGCCGTGCCGCCGCCAGCAGGTAGCCCAGGATGTGGTCGGCCTCGATGCGGCCGCCCTGCTCCAGGTCGCGCAGCATGCTGGCGGTGTAGCTGCCGGCGGGGTCGGCCAGCATGGCGCGGTATTCCGCCTCGAAGCCGGGCGGCATGGCCACGCCATGCGCGGCGGCGATGGCGATGTTGCGCTCCAGCAGCCGGTGCATGAAGGCCACCCCGCCCGGCGCGCGGGCGATCTGCCCGGTTGAGCCGCGCAGCAGCACGGTGCCGGCCGCCACCGTGCCGAGATGCACCAGCTTGGCCCACATGGCGGCGCGGATGTCGGGCACCGCCTGGGCCTCGATGCCGCCGCGCCGGGCCAGCGCCGCCAGCGCCTCGACGCGCGGCGTCATCCGCCCGTCCATCTCGCCGAAGGTGAGGTAGCGCCAGTCGGAGAGGTTCCGCACCTCGCCGCTCGGCGCCAGGGTGGCGCGGATCTTGGCGAGGCCGCCCAGCACCGCCGCCTCGCCGAAGGCCTCGCGCAGCGTGTCGATGTGCGAAAGCCCGTTCAGCACCGGCAGGATCGCCGTCTCCGGCCCCACCACCGGGCGGATGGAGTCGATCGCCGCCTCCAGGTCGTAGGCCTTGCAGCTCAGCAGCACCACGTCCCAGCCCGGCCGCACCTCGCCGGCCAGCAGCGCCGTGACGGGGCGGCACCAGGCGCCCAGCGCCGGGCAGCGGACCGAGAGCCCTTCGCGCCGCAGCTGCGCCTGGCGCTTGGGGCGCACCAGGAAGGCCAGCTCGGCGCCGGCCTCTAGCAGGCGGGCGCCGAAATAGCCGCCCAGGGCCCCGGCCCCGAGCACCAGGATTCGCATCCGCCACATTCCTCCGGCCTGTCTCGCGAAAGGGGTTCCACACTCCCCGCCCGCTGGCAATCCGGGCGGCGCGACGGCTGGGTGAAAGTTGACTTCGGCGCGGATTGCGGCGGGGCGCATTCTTCATACTATCCGCGCCAGACCGGCATGCAGGGCGTGCGCGGCATGTGGCCAGGGATGCGCCCGGTTGTGGAACCCCGAGACCGGGCCATTTTCAAAGCGATCCTGGGCTCATGATGCCGCCCGCCCGGGGACGGCCACGCCAGGCGCGGTCCGGCCCCTCAGCCCCGATGGAATTTCTCATGGAGCCTGATCCGGCCTCCCGAACCTCCAGCCCGCCCGTCTCCAACAGTGGCGGCAAGCAGTATGGCGACATCTTCTTCGCGGCCGTCGAGACCACGCGCATGCCGATGATCGTCACCGACGCGCGGGCCAAGGACCACCCGATCATCTTCGCCAACAACGCCTTCCTGAAGATGACGGGCTACAGCCTGGACGAGATCCTCGGCACCAATTGCCGCTTCCTGCAGGGGCCCGACACCGACCGGGAAACCGTGGCCAGCGTCCGCGCCGCCATCAGCGAACGGCGCGAGATCGCCACCGAGATCCTCAACTACCGCAAGAACGGCTCCACCTTCTGGAACGCGCTGTTCGTCTCCCCCGTCTACAACGCCCAGGGGGAGCTGATGTACTTCTTCGGCTCGCAGCTCGATGTGAGCCGCCGGCGGGATGCCGAGGACGCGCTGCGGCAGAGCCAGAAGATGGAGGCGCTGGGCCAGCTCACCGGCGGCATCGCGCACGACTTCAACAACCTGCTGCAGGTCATGGTCGGCTATCTGGAGCTGACCGAGCACGCGCTGGGGCGCCCGGAGCTGGACCGCAACCGCATGCAGCGCGGGCTGCAGAACGTGCGCGGCGCCGTGAACCGCGCCACCACCCTGACGCAGCAATTGCTGGCCTTCGCCCGCAAGCAGCGGCTCGACGGCCGCACCCTGAACCTCAACACGCTGGTCGAGGGCATGCGCGACATGGCCCGCCGCACCCTGGGCGACGCCATCGCGCTGCGGCTGGACCTGGCGGAGGGGTTGGGCAATTGCCGGCTGGACCCGACCCAGGCGGAGGTGGCGCTGCTCAACATCCTGATCAACGCGCGCGACGCCATGGCCGAGCAGCCGCAGGGCCTGCTCACCATCCGCACCCGCAACGTCACGCTCGACGCGGAGGCGACCGGCGCCATCGGCAATCTGGCGCCGGGGCGCTACGTGCAGCTCTCCATCGCCGACACCGGCACCGGCATGCCGCCCGACATCCTGGCCCGGGTGATGGACCCCTTCTTCACCACCAAGGAGGAGGGCAAGGGGACCGGGCTCGGCCTGTCGATGGTCTATGGCTTCGCCAAGCAGTCGGGCGGCGCGCTGCAGATCGAATCGGAGATGGGCGCCGGCACCACGGTCAATCTCTACTTCCCCGACCAGGGAGATGAGGAGCGGCCGGCGGCCCGGCGCAGCCTGCGCGTGATGGACCGCGCCGGCACCGAGCATGTGCTGGTGGTGGACGACCGCGAGGAGGTGGCGGAGCTGGCACGCGCCATCCTGGAGGATTTCGGCTACACGGTGCTGGTGGCCGCCAATGGCCGCGCGGCGCTGGACATCCTCGACCAGGCGGAGCGGGTGGACCTGCTGTTCTCCGACCTGATCATGCCCGGCGGCATGAACGGCGTGATGCTGGCCCGCGAGGCGCGCCGCCGCCAGCCGAAGCTGAAGGTGCTGCTGACCACCGGCTATGCCGAGGCCTCGCTGGAGCGCAGCGATGCCGGCGGCTCGGAGTTCGACGTGATCAGCAAGCCCTATGGCCGGCTGGAGCTGGCCCGCAAGGTGCGCCTGATCCTGGATGGGCCGACCGGAATCGGCTGATGCCGGGCGGGGGCGCCTTCTCCCCCGCCCGGCGGCGCCTTCAGCCCACCCGGTTGCCGATGAGGTCCTGCACCACCGTCGGGTCGGCGAGGGTGGAGGTGTCGCCCAGGCTGTCCGTCTCGTTGGCGGCGATCTTGCGCAGGATGCGGCGCATGATCTTGCCCGAGCGCGTCTTCGGCAGGCCCGGCGCCCACTGGATGGCGTCCGGCGCGGCGATAGGCCCGATCTCCTTGCGCACCCAGGCCACCAGCTCCTTCTTCAGCGCGTCGGAGGGCTCCTCGCCCGTCTTCAGCGTGACGTAGCAGTAGATGCCCTGGCCCTTCAGCTCGTGCGGCATGCCGACCACCGCGGCCTCCGCCACCTTGGGGTGCGCCACCAGCGCGCTCTCGATCTCGGCCGTGCCCATGCGGTGGCCGGAGACGTTCAGCACGTCGTCCACCCGGCCGGTGATCCAGTAGTAGCCATCGGCGTCGCGCCGCGCGCCGTCGCCCGAGAAGTACTTGCCGGGGAAGGTGGAGAAGTAGGTCTGGATGAAGCGCTCATGGTCCTTGTAGACGGTGCGCATCTGCCCGGGCCAGGAATCGAGGATGACGAGGTTGCCCTCGGTCGCCCCCTCCAGCAGGTTGCCCTCGCCATCCACCAGCGCCGGCTGCACGCCGGGCAACGGCAGGGTGGCCGAGCCGGGCTTCTGGTCCACCGCGCCGGGGAGCGGCGAGATCAGGATGCCGCCCGTCTCGGTCTGCCACCAGGTATCGACGATCGGGCAGCGCTCGTCGCCCACCACGCGGTAGTACCACATCCAGGCTTCCGGGTTGATCGGCTCGCCCACGCTGCCCAGCACGCGCAGCGATTGGCGGGACCATTTCCGCACCGGCGCCTCGCCCTCCCGCATCAGGCTGCGGATGGCGGTGGGGGCGGTGTAGAAGATGTTGACCTGGTGCTTGTCCACCACCTGCCAGCAGCGGTCGATGCCCGGCCAGTTCGGCACGCCCTCGAACATCAGCGTGGTGGCGCCGTTCGCCAGCGGGCCATAGACGATGTAGGTGTGGCCGGTGACCCAGCCGACATCGGCGGTGCACCAGTAGACCTCGCCGGGGCGGTAGTCGAACACCAGCTCATGCGTGTAGCTGGCCCAGACCATGTAGCCGCCGGTGGTGTGCAGCACGCCCTTGGGCTTGCCGGTGGAGCCCGAGGTGTAGAGGATGAACAGCGGGTCCTCCGCGTTCATCGGCTCCGGCGGGCAGTCGGCGGAGGCGGCCGCGCAGGCCTCGTGGCACCAGATGTCGCGCCCCTCCTGCATCGGCACGGCGTTGCCGGTGTTGCGCACCACCAGCACGTTCTTCACCGTCGGGCAGGATTTCAGCGCCTCGTCCGCATTGGTCTTGAGCGGCACGGTGCGGCCGCCGCGGCGGCCCTGGTCGGCGGTGATCAGCAGCGTGCTGTCGCAATCCTGGATGCGGCTGGACAGGCTGTCCGGGCTGAAGCCGCCGAAGACGATGGAGTGCACCGCGCCGACGCGGGCGCAGGCCAGCATCGCCACCGCCGCCTCGACGATCATCGGCAGGTAGAGGGTGACGCGGTCGCCCTTCTTCACGCCCAGCGCCTTGATGGCGTTGGCCATGCGGCAGACGCGCTCATGCAGCTCGCGGTAGGTGACCTTGGCGTCGCTGTTCGGGTCGTCGCCCTCCCAGATGATGGCCACCTGGTCGCCGCGCGTCTCCAGGTGCCGGTCGAGGCAGGAGACGGAGGCGTTCAGCACGCCATCCTCGAACCACCTGATCGAGACATCGCCCTCGAAGGAGGTGTTCTTGATCTTCGTCGGCGGGGTCATCCAGGCGATCCGCTTCGCCTCCTCCCGCCAGAAGCCCTCGGGGTCGCGGATGGCCTCCGCCGTCATGGTGCGGTGGCGGGCGGCGTCCACCCGCGCGCCCTGGGCCAGCTCGGGCTTCACGGCAATCAGCGCATCATCCGGCATCGTGTTCCTCCCGCTGTGGTGCGCCCCGGCTGCGGGGCTTCACCCGATGTTTCAATGCTTATTGGGCCAATTGGCCATGACCTGCGTCAAGTGAAGCCCGCGCAGGGAAGCGGCGGGCGGCCTTCAGGCCCCCGCATCGGCCGGCACCCAGACGACGCCCGCGGCGTCGATCCGCGCCGGCACCGCCTCCAGCGAATCGCCGGCGCAGGGGCCGGAGAGGCAGAAGCCGTCCTCCACCTGGAAGCGGGCGCCATGGACGGCGCAGACGATATGCTCCCCCGCCCCGTCCAGGAAGCGGTCCGGCATCATCTCCAGGGCGACCCCGACATGCGGGCAGGAATTGACATAGACATGCACCGCCCCGCCGCGCCGCACGGCGAACAGGCCGATGAAGCTGCCCTCCGGGCCGGGGAAGCCCCGCGCCTGCCCGTCGGCGATCTCGTCGAGGCGGCAGAGGCGGCGTTCATCAGTCATGGGGCATCGGTCATGGGGCATCGGTCATCGGGGGTGAGGTCTCCGGCACGGTGTGGGGGCCGGGCCAGGGATCGCGCGGCGCGGCGGGCAAGGCAAGCGCCCCCTGCCCTTCATGGTCTGGTAATCTTTGGCCCCGACGATAACGCCACGGAAAGGAAAGGCCGCCAATGCGACAGCACGGAGCCTGGATGGCGATCGGGGTTTGGCTGCTGCTGGCCGGCACCGCCGCGGCGCAGACGCGGCCGGATCTGGACCCCTGGGGCCGCTACAACGGCCTGACGGAGCAGCAGGGCGGCACGTTGCGCCACTACGATCCCTGGGGCCGCTACGAGGGGCGCTCGGAACGCTCCGCCGGCGGCGGCGTGATGCGCCACTACGACGCCGAGGGCCGCTACCTGGGGCGGGACGACATCGAGCGGGATTTCCGCAACCGCCAGCCCGCGCCGCCGCCGGTCTACCGCCCCCTGCCGCAGCCCTACCCGCCGCAGCCGCCCTACGGGAGTGGCTACGGCCAATCCAACGGCTACGGCCAGCCCAATGTGCATGTCTATATCGACCCGGCGCCGCCGCTCTGGACGCCCGCCGAGCCGGAGCGCCCGCAACCCCCGCCGCCGCGCGGCCGCACACCCTGGTTCAACGACCCGCAGCGCGCGCGGCCCTGAGGGAACAACCCAGAGGAAGCGGTCCAGGGAAAGCCGGGAGGGCCTCAGCCCTCCCAGCCCCCCATGCGGCACAGCAGCGCCCAGTGTTCCGGCGAGATCGGCATCACCGAGAGGCGGGACTGGCGGATCAGCCCGATCTCGGCCAGTGCCGGCTCGGCCTTGATCTCCGCCAGCGGCACGGGGCGGGGCATCGGCCCCACCGCGCGCATGTCGGTGCAGACCCAGCGCGGGGCACGGCCCTCCGGCACGGACTCGGTGGGGTCGGGATAGGCTTCCCGCGCCACCTCGACCACGCCGACGATCTCCTTCCCCACATTGGAGTGGTAGAAGAAGGCCCGGTCGCCCCGGCGCATGGCGCGCAGGAAGCTGGCGGCCTGGGCGTTGCGCACGCCGGTCCAGGGTTCCGTGCCGTTCGCCACCTGCTGCTGCCAGGAGAAGGCGTCCGGCTCGCTCTTGACCAGCCAAAAGCGCCTTTCAGCCAAGGCGCTGGCCGCCGGCATAGACCTGCCGGAAGGGGCGGATGGTGGTGCGGGCGAACAGCCCGGCCTGGGCATAGGGGTCGGCCGCCGCGAAGGCCTCGGCCGCCGCCTGGTCCTCCGCCTCGACGATCAGCACGCTGCCGCAGGGCTTGCCCTCGGCGTCCAGCACCGGGCCGGCCTGCACCAGCTTCTCCACCTGGCTGTCCAGGTACTCCAGGTGGGTGGGGCGGGTGGCCAGGCGCAGCTCCAGGGCGCCGGGCTTGTCCTCGGCGACGATGGCGAACAGCATGGTGGAACGTCCTCTCGAAAGGGGCGCGGCGCCAGCCGCCGCTGTTGCATGACGTAACCGCGTGCGGCG